>DASUQN010000296.1:0-6489 GCA_036280515.1 Intrasporangium sp.
GGCCATCCAGGAGGCGGGCATCGAGTACGACTCCGCCGACGTGATCTTCCACCCGTCCATGCAGGTCGAGGTGGACGTCGAGGGCGCCCGCAAGATCATGCTCCTCATCGACGCGCTCGAGGACAGCGACGACGTGCAGAACGTCTACGCCAACGGCGACATCCCCGACGACGTCCTTGCGGAGCTCGACGACGAAGAGTGACAGACGGAGCAGGCCGTATGCCGCTGGGCTCGCTCCCATGAGAAGGCGCGCTGCCGATCACGACCGCCCGGCGCGCCTTCCCTGTGTCCGGTGGACGGGACCGTACGGTTGAGCCGAACACGTGTTCGGTCAGGTGCTGAGGTCGAGTCTGGAGGTGGGTCGTGCGCGTCCTCGCGGTGGACCCCGGCCTGACGAGGTGCGGTGTCGGGGTCGTCGAGGGGCTTCCCGGGAGGCGGCTGTCCCTCGTGGACGTCGGCGTCATTCGCACGCCGTCGAGCGACCCCACGCCGAGACGGCTCGTCGCGCTCGAGGACGAGCTGCGCCGCTGGTTCGAGCGGCACCGGCCCGAGGCCGTGGCCATCGAGCGGGTGTTCGCGGACACCAACGTGTCCACCGTGATGGGCACGGCGCAGTGCACGGGGATCGTCATGATGCTCGCCGAGCGCCGCGGGCTCCCGGTCGCCCTGCACACGCCGACCGAGGTCAAGGCCGCCGTGAGCGGAAGCGGGCGTGCCGACAAGCGCCAGGTCACCGCCATGGTGACCCACCTGCTCGGTCTCGACCAGGCCCCGAAGCCCGCAGATGCGGCCGACGCGCTCGCCCTCGCCATCTGCCACGTGTGGCGCGGAGGCACGCAGAGCCGCTTCGCCGAGGCCGCGGAGGCGCATGCGCGGACGGCCCCGACCCACTACCGCCGACAAACGACCCCTGGAGCGTCCCGACGATGATCGCCTCACTGTCCGGAACCGTCCTCAAGGCCGGCCTCGACTCCGTCGTCCTCGGCGTCGGGGGCGTGGGCATGCTCGTCCACACGACGCCTGCGACCGCCGCGTCCGTGCGGGTCGGCCAGGAGGCCGTGCTCGAGACGAGCCTCGTGGTCCGGGAGGACTCCCTCACCCTCTACGGCTTCGCGGCCGAGGACGAGAAGCACGTCTTCGAGACGGTCCAGACGGTCTCCGGCGTGGGACCCCGGCTCGCGCTGGCCCTGCTCGCCGTGCACGACCCGGTGTCCGTGCGGCGCGCGCTCGGTACCGGGGACATCGCCGCCCTGACGAAGGTCCCCGGCATCGGCAGGAAGGGCGCCGAGCGGCTCGTCCTCGAGCTGCGTGACAAGCTGGGTGCGTTGGGTGGCGCGGCCGACGAGCCCGAGCTCGTGGTCCAGCGGACCACTGGCGAACAATGGCGTGAGCAGGTGCGCGAGGCGTTGGTCGGTCTCGGCTGGACCGTCCGGCAGGCGGACGACGCACTGGACCGGGTCTCGCCCCAAGCGGCTGACGGCGCCAGCGTCTCGGCCATGCTCCGCGCGGCCCTGCAGGAGCTGGGCCGATGAGTGTCGACGAGCAGGCCTGGGACCAGTCCTACGATGCGACCGCGCGGATCGTCGATGCCGGCAGCGACGCCGACGAGCGGCAGGTCGAGGCGGCGCTCCGTCCGAGGCGGCTGGATGACTTCCCGGGCCAGACCCGTGTGCGCGAGCAGCTGGGTCTCGTCCTCAAGGCCGCCAAGCGTCGGGGCACGGCGCCAGACCACGTGCTGCTCTCCGGTCCTCCCGGGCTCGGCAAGACGACACTGGCGATGATCGTCGCCAGCGAGCTCGAGCAGCCGATCCGGATCACCTCGGGACCGGCGATCCAGCACGCCGGCGACCTCGCCTCCGTGCTCTCGTCCCTGGCGGAGGGAGAGGTCCTCTTCCTCGACGAGATCCACCGGATGTCCCGGGCCGCCGAGGAGATGCTGTACCTGGCGATGGAGGACTTCCGGGTCGACGTCATCATCGGCAAGGGCCCCGGGGCCACGGCGATCCCGCTCGAGCTGCCGCCGTTCACCGTCGTCGGGGCGACGACGCGCGCGGGCCTGCTGCCGGCACCGCTGCGCGACCGCTTCGGCTTCACCGGCCACCTCGACTTCTACGAGCCGAACGACCTCGTCACGATCCTGCACCGCTCCACGCGCCTGCTGGCCCTCGACGCCGACGAGGACGGCATCGTCGAGATCGCCCTGCGCTCCAGGGGTACGCCGCGGATCGCCAACCGGCTGCTTCGCCGCGTGCGCGACTGGGCCCAGGTCCATGGGGAGGATCGCGTGACCCAGGCCGCGGCCCAGCAGGCGCTCGAGCTGTTCGACGTGGACGAGCGAGGTCTCGACCGGCTTGACCGAGCGGTGATCGATGCGCTCTGCCGGCGGTTCGGCGGTGGGCCGGTGGGGTTGTCGACCCTGGCGGTCGCCGTGGGGGAGGAGCCCGACACCGTCGAGACGGTCGCCGAGCCGTTCCTCGTGCGGGAGGGTTTCATGCTGCGGACGCCGCGGGGGCGGGCCGCCTCGTCCCTCGCCTGGTCCCACCTCGGCCTCACGCCACCGCTCGACGCCCAAGGACTGTGGGCGGCCACACTGCCGCTCGACGACCTGGCCGGAGGGCGCTTCGAGACCTGACCACGGCAAAACCGCAGCCAAAACGTGACCCGGCTCAGCGGCATACGACCTCCTGCCGGTCTGACAAAGCCGCACGTCGGACGTAGACTCCTGCGGGCACCTCCGCCGCCCTTGCGGCACCATCCGGTGCCCCCGGACGTTGACGTGTCGCCCACACCACCACTGGTTCGCGCGCTGCCGGATCGAGAAGTCGAAGGATTGAGCCTGATATGAACAACGGCAACGGGGGATCCTCGTTGATCATCCTGGCCCTGCCGCTCCTGCTGCTGGCCTGGATGTTCTGGAGTGCCAACCGGCGCACGAAGCGGATGCGCCAGTTCAACTCTGCGCTCGATGTCGGCGACGAGGTCGTCACCTCGTCGGGCATCTTCGGCACCATCCGTCACCTCGACGACGTCAGCGCGCACATCGAGGTGGCCGAGGGGATGATCCTGCGCTTCGACCGGCGGGCCGTGGCCATGAAGCAGGCCGATGTGACGCCACCGATCAACCGGTCGCAGGCGGACGACTCGTCCGCGCCCGGTCAGTGAGGCGCTCACGTGGCTCATAGCACCACCAGGAAGTCGGCTCTGCGGAGCCTGTCCGTCCTTCTCGCGCTGGCCGTCGGGCTCGCCGTGCTCGTCGGGGGCCTGCACCAGTGGGGCGGCGGGCAGCTGACCCCGCGCCTCGGCCTCGACCTCGAGGGCGGCACCGAGATGGTCCTCGCCCCGGTCACCGAGGGCGGGACCGCGGTCAACCCCGGCCAGCTCGACCGCGCCGTCGAGATCATTCGCCAGCGCATCGACGCCAACGGCGTCGCGGAGAGTGAGATCTCCACCCAAGGCGGGCGCAACATCGTCGTGGCGATTCCCGGAACACCGTCCGAGGAGCAGCTCGACGCGATCCGCAAGCCCTCGCAGCTGCGGTTCCGGTCCGTGTTCGTCCAGGACGTCGAGGCCGCCACGCCACCCGGGGCCGGGTCGGGCGGCACGCCGACGGGCACGGCCACGACTCCGGCGCCAGCCGGGACGACCGGCACACCGGCTCCCACGGGAACCCCCGCCGCCACCCCGCCCCCGACGACGGCTGCGAACGGCGTCGTCCCGGAGGCGCTACGCGCGGCGACGACGGCCCCGACGACCGCACCTGCTGCGAAGCCAGCGTCGCCCACCGGCACTGCCACGACCCCGGCACCAGCCACGGAGGCACCCGCCCCGCCGACCGACGCCCAGCTCGAGGCGGCCATCGCGGCCCAGGCCTCCAGCGGGCTGCTCACGCTCGGATGGGACCAGAAGAAGGCCGACGCGGCCGCCGCCAAGGTGGCCAAGGAGTACGTCGCGCTCAACTGTCACGAGCCCGGTGCCATCGACGAGGTGCCGGACCTCAAGGACGCGCCGATGGCGACGTGCGGCGAGGACGGGGTCAGCAAGTACGTCCTCGGCCCGGTCGAGATCGACGGCAGCGAGATCCAGGACGCGACGAGCGGCTACCAGCCAGGTCCGAACGGTCAGCCGACCTCCATCGTCGAGGTTGCGCTGTCCTTCAAGGACTCGGGCCGGGCCAAGTTCGCCGAGGTGACCAAGCGACTCGTCGGCCAGCAGAGCCAGCCGCCTCTCGACCAGTTCGCCGTCGTCCTCGACAAGCGGGTCATCACCGCGCCGCAGGCGCGGGCGGTCATCAGCGATGGGCGCGCGTCGATCACTGGCTCCTTCACGCTCGACTCCGCCAAGCGGCTGGCCGAGCAGCTCAAGTTCGGTGCGCTGCCGATGTCGTTCGCCCTGCAGACCAACGACACGATCACGCCACAGCTCGGTGAGGAACAGCTCCGCCTCGGGCTGCTGGCCGGCGCCATCGGTCTGCTCCTCGTCGTCGTGTACTCGCTGTTCCAGTACCGCGCCCTTGGCATGGTCACCGTGATTTCACTTGTCGTGGCAACGGTGCTGACCTACCTGACGCTCGTCGTCCTGGGCACGACCCACGGCTTCCGACTGACGATGGCCGGGGTGACCGGCACGATCGTCGCGATCGGCGTGACGGCGGACAGCTTCATCGTCTACTTCGAACGCATCCGCGACGAGGTGCGTGAGGGACGGCCGCTCGTCGCTGCCGTTGAGACCGGGTGGAAGCGCGCCCGGCGCACCATCATCATCGCCGACGCGGTGAACATGCTGGCCGCGATCGTGCTCTATGTGCTCGCGTCGTCGAACGTCCGCGGCTTCGCCTTCACGCTCGGCCTCACGACGATCATCGACCTCGCCGTCGTCGTCCTGTTCACCCATCCGATGGTCCAGCTGCTCGCGCGGACCGAGTTCTTCGGCCACGGCCACAAGTGGTCCGGCCTCGACCCGGAGCGGCTCGGCGCCAAGGAGGCCCCACGCTACCGGGGTCGCGGTCAGTTCGGACCGGCCGGAGCGGCGACCGCCACCCGCTCCTCGCGTCTCGCCGAGGGGAAGGCACAGGCATGATCAACTTCGCCCAGTTCGGCAACGACCTCTACACCGGACGCCGGTCGATCGCCTTCGTCCAGCGCCGCAAGCTGTGGTACTCCATGTCGGCCGTCATGATCGGCCTCGCCCTGGCGGGCGTCCTCCTGAACGGCCTCAACTTCGGCATCGAGTTCCGCGGTGGCTCGGAGTTCCGGGTGCTCGGCGTCACGAACACCCAGGACTACGAGGCCAAGGCACAGGACGCCGTGGGCGAGGCCGGGATTCCAGGCTCCGTGACCACGACGATCGTCGGCGGCAACACCGTCCGGGTCCAGACCGAGGCGGCGCAGGCGCAGACGGACGCCGCGCGCACCGCGCTCGCGGACACCTTCGACGTCGAACGGGGCAGCGTCAGCTCCACGCTCATCGGTCCGAGCTGGGGAGCCGCGGTCAGTCAGCAGGCGATCCAGGGACTCGTCGTCTTCCTCATCCTCGTGACCATCGTCCTGGCCCTGTACTTCCGCACCTGGAAGATGGCCGTCGCGGGTCTCACCGCGCTGCTGCACGACCTCGTGATCACGGTCGGCATCTACTCGCTCTTCGGCTTCGAGATCACGCCGTCGTCGATGATCGGGTTCCTCACCATCCTCGGCTACTCGCTCTACGACACGGTGGTGGTCTTCGACAAGGTTCGCGAGAACACGGCGGAGGCCTTCCGGACGAAGCGCATGACCTATGCCGACGCGGCCAACCTGGCCGTCAACCAGACCCTCGTGCGGTCGATCAACACCACCGTGGTCGCACTGCTGCCGATCGCGGCGATCCTCTTCGTCGGCTTCACCATGCTCGGCCCTGGCACCCTGCTCGACCTGTCGCTCGCCCTGTTCATCGGCATCGGCGTCGGTGCGTACTCGTCGATCTTCATCGCCACGCCGATGCTCGTGCAGCTGCGCTCCAAGGAGCCCGCGATTGTCGACCTCGACCGCTACGTCGCCCGGCACGGAGCCAAGCGTGCGGCCCGCGACGCGGCACGTGAGGTCGGCGTTGACGAGGCGCCGGCCGGCGTACCCGTGGCGGTGGGAGCGGACCGGACCGGTGCGAGCTGGGTCGGCGACGACCCGACCGCGGCTCCACGTCCGGCCGACCTCGGCACACCGGCCGCCGCCGGGGCTCCGCGTCCGGTCCACAAGTACGCCCAGGCGGGCCCTCGCAACCAGCCCAAGCGGGCTCCCAAGTCCAAGAGGTGAGGGTGGGTACCAAGGGGACGGACGGCTCACCGACCGATCTTGCGGAGCTGGTGCGCAGCCATCTGCGCGACATCCCAGATTTCCCGAAACCCGGAGTGCTCTTCAAGGACTTCACCCCCCTCATCGCCGACGGGCCAGCGATGAAGGAGCTCGTGCAGAGCATCGCCGAGCGCTACGTCGACCGGGTCGACGTGGTCGTCGGCAT
>DASUQN010000297.1:0-2855 GCA_036280515.1 Intrasporangium sp.
CACCCCGGGCCGACGACGGCGTCCGGGGGGTCCGGCTTCGTCTTCGCGCTGAGCACGAGGGCGCTGGCGACGACGACGAGGAGCAGGCCCAGCACCTGCCCGCGGTCGAGGACCTGGTCGAGGACGAGCAGACCTGCGAGCGCAGCCACGGCTGGTTCGAGGCTGAGCAGGATGCCGAAGACGCTCTGGCTCAGGTGCCGCAGGGCCATCAGCTCCAGGGAGTAGGGCAGGACGGTGCTCAGCACGGCGATGCCGAGCCCGAGACCCACGATCTCCGGCGTCCACGCGTCGACCGAGGCGAGCCCGAACGGCGCGACGACGGCGGTCGACACGACGAGTGCCAGAGCCAGCCCGTCGAGGCCGGTGAAGAGGGTCCCGGTGCGTTGGCTGAGCATGATGTAGGCGGCCCACATGGCCCCCGCCACCGCCGCCCAGAACAGGCCGATCGGCTCGAACCGGTCCCACGTTTCGCCGGTCGCCCCCGAGACGAGCGCGACCCCCAGACCAGCGGCGAGCACCGCCACGATGTCCCGGGGGCGTCGGCTCAGCACGGCGGCCAGGGTGAGCGGCCCGAGGAACTCCACCGTGACCGCAACCCCGATCGGGAGGTAGGCGAGCGACGAGTAGAACGCCGTGTTCATGGCCGCAAGTGCGAGACCGAAGACAACCACGGTGACCCAGGCCCTCCGGGAGCGCCTGCGCAGCCGCGGTCGGGCAAAGGCACAGAGGATGAGCATGGCGAAGGAGAGGCGCAGCAGCACCGAGCCGACGGCCCCGATCCTGGGCACGAGCGTGGCAGCCAGCGCTGCACCGAACTGGACCGACACGACACCGCCGAGGACGAGGAGCGGTGCGGTCGATCGATCGATCCTCATGCGCGTCGCAGCCGACTCGCGGAAACCGGGCCAGGAGACACGGACGTCATCCTTCCATGTGACACGCGGGGCTCCTGAGGCCAGAAGGGCTGACACGAGCCGGGCTGTCGTCGTACCGTCAAGTCATGGGCGAGATCACGGTCGTGGCCATCGAAGCTCCGAAGCACCGCCCCGACCCGGAGGATTCCCTGGTCGTCATGCAGGGCTGGCTGCACGCGCCGCCGGACTGGGACGGGACTCCGCTGGAGCGGCTCTGGAACGCGAAGCATGGCCGGTCGCGGCTGGGCATCGGGCTCTGCGTCGCCAACAACCCGAGGCGCCACTTCGTCGTGAGCAACGTGCCCTACGACGTCGAGCTCGTGCGTGCCGAGCTCGAGTCCCTCATCGCCGAGCTCGAGGCGGGTTCGGACACGGAGACCGTTCCGGCGTAGTCCTGACCGACGGCCCCCGTGCGGCGCAGGGCGGTCCAGGGCGGTCCAGCGCAGTACAGCACGGTCCAGCGCGGACTCACCAACCGCGCTCGCGCCACTCCTGCAGGTGTGGCCGCTCCGTGCCGATCGTCGAGTCGTCACCGTGGCCGGGATAGAACCAGGTGTCGTCGTCGTACACGTCGAAGATTCGAGCCGTCACGTCGCCGATGAGCGACTCGAAGCTCTGGCCGGGGTTCTTCGTGTTGCCGACGCCACCCGGGAAGAGCGAGTCGCCGGTGAAAAGGTGCGTGACGCCTGATCGGTCCTGGTAGGCGAGGGCGACGGAGCCGGCCGTGTGCCCACGCAGGTGGATGACGTCCAGCGTGATCTCGCCGAACTGCACGTCGTCTCCCTGCCTCAGAGGCTCGTCGACGCGGACCGGCAGCTCGTCCGCGTCATCGGTGCCGGCGAGGACACGAGCCCCCGTTGCCAACACGACCTCCTCCAGGGCACGCACGTGGTCCCAGTGCCGGTGCGTGGTGACGACGGCGTCCAAACCGTCTCCGCTGTCGCGCACGAGCTCGACGATGCGAGGGGCGTCGTCGGCCGCGTCGATGAGCAGCTGGCGGCGGGTCGCGTTGCACGTCAGCAGGTAGACGTTGTTGCTCATCTGCGAGACGGCGAGCTTGCGGATGGTCAGGTCCGGCAGCTCCCGCACGTCCACCGGCCCACCTGGCACCACTCGGCCGCTATAGGTGTCGGACATGGCTCAACCTCCGAACGGCAGTGCCGGGAGCGAAGCGGCCGGCTCCTTGAGCCCGTCGGTGCGACCCCGCGCCAGCCAGTGCAACACTCCCCAGCGCGAACCCGCGATGGTCGCACGGCCATCCCCGATGGTCCACTCGTCGCCCTCGTCGGTCCGGATCGCGAGCCCGGGGGCGCCGTCCGACGAGGCCAGTCGTGCGACCGCGTCGTCGAGGAAGAGGTGAACAAGCTCGTCGGGCGTGTTCGCGAACCCATAGCCGGCATCGAGGTCGACGTGGTGCCACACCACTTCGCGCAGCCGCATGAACGGGACGCGCTCGGCCGCGATGAGCTGTCCACCCGGCACCCGTTCGACGGTGGTGCCGATGTGCTCGACGCCCAGGCGGGTGATCTGCGGCGCCAACGCAGCTGCCTGCGTCCGGAGGTCCGAGGCGAGCTCGGCCGCCGACCGGCCCGCCCCCGCCTCGATGTCGGCATCGCGCGCCTCGACGGAGTCGTACATCGTGTCGGGCTCACCCGTGAGCACCGCCGCACACACGCGTGACAGCGCCTCCGCGTTGCGGGCGAGGTGGCTCAGCACGTGCCCGCGCGTCCACCCCGGGCACAGCGAGGGAGCCCGGACATCAGCATCACCCAGCCGCTCGGCCGTGGCCACGAGCCGCTCCGTCTCGCTGGGGAGGTGTTTCGTGGACAGGTCAATGAGGTGCATGCCGTGCCTTTCCGGTGGCCTCGGCCAGCGCAAGGGCCGCGCCGACGAGGGTGAGGTGTGAGAACGCCTGGGGGAAGTTGCCCACCATGCGTTCGT
>DASUQN010000298.1:0-2620 GCA_036280515.1 Intrasporangium sp.
CACCTTGGCCAACCGCGGGACCCTGGCCCCTACCGGCTGGATGTCCTGGGTGCCGATGAGGCCGACGGGGACGACGGGGGCTTGGGCGTTGAGGGCGAGCCACGCGACACCGGTGCGACCGCGGTAGAGGCGCCCGTCCCGCGAACGTGTCCCCTCCGGGTAGATGCCGAAGGCGTCGCCCGCCTTCAGCACCTCGAGGCCCTTGTCGAGGCTCTCCTGGGCAGCCGTCGGTGAGTGCCGGTTGACGGGGACCATTCCGACGGCGCTGAAGAAACCCTTCTGCAGGAGGCCCTTGACACCGTCACCGGTCCAGTACTCCTCCTTGGCGAGGAATCGGACTTTGCGCGGCGACACGAGCGGGATCGCGATGGAGTCGATGAACGAGAGGTGGTTGCTCGCGAGGATGACCCCGCCGTCGAGCGGCACGTTGTCCTTGCCTTCGATGGTGGGGCGATACAGCAGGCGGCTCAACGGCACGAGCACCCCACGACCGAGGCTGTAGAACATGCGCTCACTCTAGGGCGGACCCGTGGTCGGCGCCCGACACGACCGTCAGGCGAGCCCGACCGCCACCCAGGCGACGGCCTCGACGTCGAAGGGAGCGGTCGGCAGCAGCTCGTGACATCGCTCCCGGAGGTCGTCGCGCGCGTCGTCGCCCAGCGACCCCAAGTACTCTCCCGCCGGGCCGACGCCGTAGGTGTAGGGCTCCCACCACTCGTCGAAGCTGTGGTGTGGAATGCGGATCGGCAGCTCGCCCGAGCGGATGGTGGACAGGTCCGCAGCCTCGAGGAGACGGCTCAGCTCGCCATCCCGCGCGCCGGCGAGGTCATCCTCGGTGCGCGCGTCGGGATCGAGATCCGTCGCGGCCCGCCAGAATGTCGCGAGTGGTGACCGGCCACCTGCGAAGTCCCAGACACAGGCCGACACGCAGCCTCCAGGACGAGTCACGCGGGCCATCTCGACCAGCCCGGCCACGGGATCCTTCATGAAGTGGACGACGAGCTGGGCCATGGCATGGTCGAAGAAGTCGTCCGGGAACGGCAGCTGCTCAGCCGAGCCGTACTGCACGTCGAGTCCGGGCAGCCGGGCCCGGATCGACGCGAGAAAGGGCTGGGACGGGTCGACGGCCGAGACGGCGGTGACGCCGAGCCGTTCGACGAGTCGCGCTGTCAGGGCGCCCGGCCCACTCCCGACATCGAGCGCGCGGTCCCCCGGGCGCACGCCAACCCACTCCACGAACTGCTCGGCGAGCGGCTCGGAGTAGCGGCCCATGAACTGCCCGTATGCGTCCGCTGCGACGTCGAACACGGACCAGACGGTACGCCGCCACGCGGCCTCGTGTACGACCTTTCGTGGCAATTGCTCCGGAGAGCCCGGCACCGAACGCGACGACAGCGGTGAGCAGCCCACTGGCCAACAGGACCGGCGAGGCCATCGCCGTCGTGCCGTGGAGCGCGGCGCGGGCGTCCGCCCGCGCCGGTGACCGGGTGCTGGGGTCGTGGATCGACCTGCGCCGCACCACCAGCTGGACCGCGGCTGTCAGACCCGAAGCCCTCAGTCCTCCGACTCGGAGATGACCCGCCCGCCGAGAACCTTCTCGACCACGGAACGCCCCACATCGCCCGACTGCTCGACATCCTCGTCGTCGTGGCTGACCGCAGCGTCGTCGGTTGACCGGGCAGGTCTCGAGTCACTCCGGGCGCCACTCGCGGCACCACGCCGGGCAGCACCGAGCGACTCGCGCACCGCACTCGCCCCTGGGGTGGAGGTCGCCGCCGGCGCGGGCGGAGGGACGGGCGCGGCTCCGGTCGACTCAGGCGGAGCCGGTGCGACCGCCCACTCGGGCGCCGGTGCCGTGGCACTCCCCCACCCCGGGTTGTGCTCGAGTGATCGACCGCCCGCGGTGGACGATCCGACGTCGGCCACTGGCTCCGGCGCAGGCCGGACCGCAGCGGCAGGGGGAGCCACCTCCGCCGACCCTCCCGCATCGGCCACGTGCACACCGTCGATGACCGCATCGACGCCGAGCTCGTCGATGAGGGCCTGCCGGACGATGTCGGCGTGGTTGCCGGCACGGAAGGCGTTGGTGAGCCCGGCGGTAGAGATGCCCAGGGTCAGCGTCTTGCCGTCGTAGGCCATGACTTTCGCGTGCTGCGAGACGAAGGTCCACGTGCCGCGACGCATCCCGAAGATGCGCCCCAGCACCTGGGGCCAGGCCCGTCGGATGGCCTCGGTGTCCATCCCCCCGCGCTGCGGCACGTCCTGCACCCTCGACGGCGTGCGGGGCTCACCGTCTGTCGAGGGTGCAGTTGAGGTCGGCGGGTTCTGCACACTCGACGGGGAGGGAGGCGGCGGGGTCTGCCCACTCGACGGTTGGGCGGGGGCTGGGACGGGGGGCGCGAGCGGGGGCGAGCCCAGCGGCATACGGCCCGATGGTGCTGTTGCAGGGGAACCGTCACCGCCGCTCGGGATCCCGCCGACCTCGAGACGGCGCTCCAGCCGGTCGAGGCGGGCGGCGTAGCCCTGCTCGCCCGACGCCGCCGGCAGGAGGATGCGCGCGCAAATCAGCTCGAGCTGCATCCGCGGCGCAGTGGCGCCGGTCATCTCGGTGAGACCCGTG
>DASUQN010000299.1:0-2914 GCA_036280515.1 Intrasporangium sp.
GTCGGTGAGTGGCGCTGGGGCGGAGCTGCGCTGGATCGTCTCGATCGCGTCGAGCCCGAGCGAGTTGGCCAGCTCGACGGTCCGCGCCGTTGGGATGCCGTAGCTGAACGTGTCGCCCGTGAAGTGGAGAAGCACGACGTAGAGCACGACGACGAGCTGGACCAGCACGATGAGTAGGCGCGACCGCGTCAGTCCTCGGAGCAGCAGCCCGAGGGCGGCGGTCAACCCGATGACGAGCATCGCGTTCGGGAGCCATCTCGTGCTGACGAACAGGCTGGTGATGGGGTAGACCGCGGCGAGCGTCGCCAGGGCGGCCAGGACGGTGATCCGCCAGCGGCGGCGCGTCATCGCATGCCTCCCACGGTTGCGGCGGTGAGAACCGCCCACGCGTGCGGGACGAGCTCGTCGCGCCCGACGGGGATCGCGCGCCAGCCAGCGAGCCGGAGGGCGTCGACGTGGGGTTCGACCTCGTCCGGGCCGACGATTCCGCCACCGCCGCCATCCGCCGTCGCGGGCGTCTGCCCGAACGCACGGGAGTCCAGGACCAGGGCCAGACCGGTCGTGCCCGGCTGGCGCAGGCTGGCGAGACGGCCTGTCACCTCGTGGCCGCGCGGACCGACGATGGCGACGACGAAGCCACCCGCGGCGGCGAGTCCCTGGGCCGCGCGAAGCAGCAGGTCATCGCTCGACTTCGGACGGAGCGCAGTGATGGCCAGGACGTCGAGGATCTCGTCGATCTGGAGGGAATCGGCGACCCGCCCGCTCTCGACGGTCTCGGGGCAGACCAGGTGGACGGCATAACCCGACTCGCACAGATGTGCGGCGATGGAGGCGCACGCGGACACGGCCCACTCGAACGAGCCGGTGGCCCCGCTGCCGCCGTGGGCGTCAGGACGGGGGTCCAGCAGGACGACGGCGCGGCGCTGCGCCGGCCGGTCCTCCTGGCGGACCATGAGGTTGCCGGTGCGTGCCGTGGCCGGCCAGTGGATCCGGCGCAGGTCGTCGCCGTCGCGGTACTCGCGGATGGTCACGTCGTCCTCGCCGTGCAGGGCGATGAGGTGGGCAAGCTCGCCTTCGGACCCCACGCCGGAGCTCGGCTGCCGGCTGGCGGACAACGGGTGGATCTGGGGCAGGATGACGAGGTCCGCCGTCCCCTCCAGAACCGCGTTGCGTGTGGCGAGGCCGAACGGATCCTGGACCTGCACGGCGAGCGGCCCGAGGTGATGGCGCCCGCGCAGGTGCGAACGGACGGTGTAGTCGATGATTCGGACCCGCGCGGGCGGAATGCGCCCGACGACGAACCGCGGGCGGTCACCGAGCACATAGTCGAGCCGCTCCTCCGCGAGGAAGACAGGCGTCGTGGTCGTCGAGACGTTCTCGAAGGCCAGGGCTACGTGCGCGTCCTGACCGACGGTGATCCGGTCCGGCGAGATGTGTCGCTCGATGCGCATGCGTGTCTTGCGGGTGCGCACGAGGAGCGCGCTGATGTAGGGGAGTGCCACGAGCAGGACGCCGAAGCGGGTGAGGTCCCGGAAACCGAAGATGATGCCCGCGAGCGAAAGCGTGAGACCCGCCCCGACGAAGGCGCGTCCTCTCGTCGTGAGCAGTCCTCGAAGCGAATGCATCTCGGCCTCACCGGGTGCTGGACGGCACCGGCACCTGCCGCAGCAGGTCGGTGACGACCTCGGCGGTCGTCCGCCGGGCGAGCTGGGTCTCGCTGGAGGGCATGAGCCGGTGGGAGAGCACGGCGACGGCCAGCGACTGGACGTCGTCCGGGATGACGTGGTCGCGTCCCTCGAGGGCCGCCTGGGCCCGGGCAGCCCGGAGCAGGTGCAGCCCCGCACGCGGGGAGGCCCCGAGGCGCAGCGCCGTCGTCGAGCGCGACCGGGTGATGAGATCGACGATGTCCTGGCGCACGGCCGGGCTGGCGTGCACCTGCGTCACGGCAGCCACGACGCGGTTGATGGTGTCGGCATCCGTGACCGCGGTGAGGTGCTCCAGCGGTGACTGCGCGCTGTGGCTGTCGAGCAGGGTCAGCTCTGCCCGGGGCGACGGGTAACCCATCGAGATCCGCGCCATGAAGCGGTCCCGCTGGGCCTCGGGGAGGGGATAGGTGCCCTCCATCTCGATCGGGTTCTGGGTCGCCATGACGATGAATGGCGCCTTGAGCGGGTACGTGATGCCGTCCACCGTGACCTGCCGCTCCTCCATCGACTCGAGGAGGGCGGACTGGGTCTTCGGCGACGCTCGGTTGATCTCGTCACCGACGACGACGTTGGCGAAGATGGCGCCCGGACGGAACTCGAACCGCCGGGCGTCCTGGTTGAAGATGCTGACGCCGGTCACGTCACTCGGCAGCAGGTCGGGGGTGAACTGAATGCGGCGGACCGAGGCGTCGATCGACCTGGCCAAGGTCTTGGCGAGCATCGTCTTGCCCACGCCGGGCACGTCCTCGATGAGCAGGTGCCCACTTGCGAAAAGGACCGTGATCGTGGTGCGGACGACCTCCGGCTTGCCCTCGATGACTCGGGTCATCGCCCCGAAGAGCCGATCCGCCACATGCCTGACGAGGTCGAGATCCTCGGTCGTCTTCGTTCCGGTGGTGTCCGTCGTCACGCTGTCCTCCGTCTGTCCCTGATGGGAGCCCTCCATGGTCCGGTGGGCCCCCCCGTCGTGTCCGCTTCGCCAGGCACCAGAGTCTGCGTGAGGCGACGTGGACGTCACGTGATCTTCTCCCATCAGGCCGCGGCGTCGGAAGTGAGCGGGCGGTCGTGACCGGATGGAGACGTTTCGTCCCACCCGGGTCGAGGGGTGCACCACTTCCCTCCACCAGTGTCCCCCGGGTCGTTGCGGGCGTCATGCAAATGGTCCCCCGATGCTGCCCTGAGCACGGACAAGACCTCCAGACGGACCT
>DASUQN010000300.1:0-3434 GCA_036280515.1 Intrasporangium sp.
TGCGCTGCTCGGTCAGAACGCTCACCGCGCTCGCCCCGCCGGCCTCGTAGGCCGTGGCGAGCCGCCCGGGATCCGGGATCTCGGCCAGTGAGCCCTTGCTCGGGCTGCGGCGTTTCACCTCGGCGATGACGGCCACGCCGGGGGCCATTCGGAAGGACGGCAGCGGGTCGATCGGCGGCACGGCAACAGCGGCCCGGGCCTCGACCTCACGAAGGGGCGTGGCGGCGCGACGAGCCGCGAGATCCTCGCGAACGCCGTCGATGATCCCGTCCAGAACCGTCGGCACAGCTCTCAGCTCTTGCCGACGGTCGAGGTGCCCCGCTCATCCGGAGCGTCCCGGACGAGGCCCTCACGCTCGCTGTCGTGCGGCTTGCTGCCGTAGCCCGCCATGGCGAGGACCTTGCCCACGATGGCACCGATGACGATGACCACCGCGGCGATGACGCCAAGCACCATGCTGGGCATGACGACGGCGATGCTGCCAATGGCCGCGCCGACCAGCGTGATGCCCACCGCAGCCCACGCCGCAATGCTGTGTCCGTGGTCCTCTTGGTGCTCGTCCATGACGTTCTCTCCCATCCGGTCGGCGTCTCGTGCCGGTCGCCGCTGCGTCGTCCGGCGGCTGCTCCCGGCCGCCTTCGGTCATTCTGTCAGGTCCGGTCCGGCTCGTCGCGAAGGGTCGGGTCGTGGCCCTCACTGAGCTCGTCCCACGTGGTGCGGACCTCTCCGCGGGGCCCGCTGGCCGGCTTGGTGCGCTCGTAGCGAGCAGACAGGCCGGACCAGGTCCGGCTCGAGATCGCTGCGACAACAGTGCCGCAGACGAGGACCGCGGCAGCGACGACAGCAACCCAGCCCCACCCGGTGGTGGCCCCGGTCGCGTCCGGCGCCGTCGTCCTCGCGAGCTGCTGGGACAGGGCGCTGCCGACCGCCTCATGTGGTCGCACGGCCACGAACGCCGTCACGGCCAACGCGCCCAGAGCCGACACGACCATGACCACCGCCGAGGCGGACCGGATCACCCGGCCCCCCGTCATGAGGGCGAGGAGCGCGACCACACAGATGACGGCCAGTCCGACCGCACCCGGGGCGGCCGCACCCCCGGTGACGTCCACGGCGCCGCCGCTCAGCACGTCACCGGTCGTGCCGCGCACCCACACCTGTGTGGAGAGGGCGATGAAGGCGACCGCGGGCACGGCCACGGCCAGCGCAGACCCGCGCTTGCCGAGCATCATCGGAGCACCGGGCTCATGCCGGCGGCTGCGGCCACCGCACGCAGCGCGGCGGCCGCCTTGTTGACGGTCTCCTCGTACTCCAGGTGCGGAACGGAGTCCGCGACGATCCCCGCTCCTGCTTGCACGTGCGCCTCCCCGTCCTTGATGAGTGCGGTCCGGATGGCGATGGCCATGTCGAGGTCACCCGCAAAGTCGAGGTATCCCACCACACCGCCGTAGAGCCCCCGTCGAACCCCCTCGTAGCGGTCGATGAGCGCCATGGCCCGCGGCTTGGGCGCCCCGGAGAGCGTGCCGGCCGGAAACGTCGCGACCAGGGCGTCGTACCCGGTGCACTCGGCGCGGAGCTCGCCGACGACGGTCGACTCGATGTGCATGATGTGGCTGTAGCGGCGCACCGACATGAAGTCGACGGTGTCGACGGTTCCGGCCCGGCAGATCCGCTGGAGGTCGTTGCGCGCGAGGTCGACCAGCATGAGGTGCTCGGCACGCTCCTTGGCGTCCCCCAGCAGGTCCTCGGCGAGGTGGGCATCATGCTCGGGGCTCTTGCCCCGGGGACGGGATCCGGCGATGGGATGGGTGATCGCCTGGCGTCCCGTGACCTTGATGAGCGCCTCTGGGCTGGAGCCCACCACGTCGTAGGACGACCCGTCGGGGTGCGGCAGACGAAGCAGGTACATGTAGGGGCTCGGGTTGCTCACCCGGAGGGCGCGGTACACGTCGAGCGCGTCGGCCGGGCACGGCACGGTGAAGCGCTGGGAGACGACGATCTGGAAGGCCTCCCCCGCCCGGATGGCCTCCTTGGCCTGCTCGACCATCGCCTCGAACTGCTCCTGCGAGTGACTGCTACGCGGCTGCGCGGCCAGGGGTTCGATCGTCGCCACAGTGCTGGGCGCCGGCGCCGCGAGCTCCTCGGTCATGCGGTCGAGCCGGCCAACGGCGTCGGCCCACGCCTGCTCGATCCGCTCGTCCGTGGCGTCGTGGTTCACGGCGTTGGCGACCAGCAGGAGCGAGCCGTCGCTGTGGTCGAACACCGCGAGGTCGGTGGTGAGCATCATCGCCAGCTCCGGCAGCTGCAGCGTGTCCCGCCCCGCGTCCGGGACACGCTCCCACCTGCGCACGGCGTCATAGCTGATCGCCCCGACGAGGCCGCCGGTGAGCGGCGGCAGGCCGGGGGTGCGCGGAGTGGCGAGCGCTGCGACGGTGTCACGGACGGCCACGGTCGGGTCACCGGATCGGGGAAGCCCGACGGGCACCTCGCCGATCCAGTGCGCCTCACCATCCCGTTCGGTGAGGGTGGCGGCGCTCCGGGCTCCGACGATGGAGTACCGGGACCAGACGCCGCCGTGCTCAGCAGACTCGAGCAGGAACGTGCCGGGTGCGTCCTTGGCGAGCTTTCGGTACACGCCGACCGGGGTCTCGGCGTCCGCGAGCACCCGCCTGACGACCGGGATGACCCGACGGTGCTCCAGGGCGAGCTCGGTGAAGACGGCGAGACTGGGCCACGTCGTCCCCCACGTCAGGTCAGCGTGCGGGACGGGCGAGCGGATCGCGGCGCTCGCTGTTGTCCGCTCGCTGGTCGGCTCCGTCGTCGTCTCGGACACGTGGGCCATTCTCGCTCACCCGCTGCCGGCGTCCTCCCCCGCCCGCGATCCGGGACGCGGGACCGGCCTCAGCCCTCGGGCCCCCCGGACCGGCCCTGCCCGACCGCCGCCGGCAGGACGCGGGCATCGAAGCAGGTTCGGTCACCCGTGTGGCAGGCCGACCCGACCTGGTCGACCTGGACGAGCAGCGCATCGCCGTCGCAGTCGAGCCGGACGCCCCGAACCCACTGGACGTGTCCGCTCGTGTCGCCCTTGCGCCAGTAGGCCTGACGGCTCCTGGACCAGAACGTGACGCGGCCGTCGGCGAGCGTGCGCCGCAGCGCTTCCTCATCCATCCAGCCGAGCATGAGGACCTCGCCGGTGTCGTGCTGCTGCACGATGGCGGCGACGAGCCCGTGCTCGTCCCGCTTGAGCATCGCGGCGATGGCGGGATCGAGCGTGGTCGTCTCGGTGCTGGTCGACTCGGTCACCGGCACATTCTGCCCCGTCCGCCCGAACCCGAGCCAAGACCATCGAAGGTATGCCGCTGGGCCGGCTTCGCCGTGCCCGCGACGTCTGCGCCCCGGGCGGGTCCCGGCGGGGTCCGGCGGGTCCGGCGGGT
>DASUQN010000301.1:0-4219 GCA_036280515.1 Intrasporangium sp.
TCACGTCCGCGTGGATTCCGCGGATCACCCCTGACTCGCTCAGTACCCGCACCCGGCCCGAACACGTGGACTCCGGCAGGCCCACGCGGCGTGCGAGATCCGCGTTCGAGAGTCGGCCGTCGTCGAGCAGAGCCTGGACCAGGGCCCGGTCGGTTGCGTCCAGGGGGCGGGGCGGTGGCGTCCGGTAGGGCGCTCGGGGATTCTTCGAGTCACGCCGGCGTTGGGAGGGCATGGTCAGTAGGATCACCGACGGAACGCGCTATTGTCGAGGATTCCACCGAAATATTGCCATGCCACAGCGAAACCGGCGAGCATCGAGGACATGAACCCCGACACAACTGCTGTGCACGCCGGCCGGGAGGATCTCACCGCGCTCGGCGTCCACGTCCCGCCCCTCGACCAGTCGAGCACCTACCCGTTGCCGTCCGTGGAGTCCGGCGGCGCCGCGTATGAGCGGATGGCGACCGGCGGACGTCCCGTAGACGGTGACTCGCTCGTCTACCAGCGCCTGTGGAACCCCAACGTCGACCGCTTCGAGCGCGCCGTCGCGGCCCTCGAGGACGCGAACGCTGGAGTGGCCTTCGCCTCCGGGATGGCCGCGATCACGGCCTGCCTCGTCGCCACCGTGGCGGCCCGGCGACCCCATGTAGTAGCGGTCCGACCGCTGTACGGCGGCACGGACCACCTGCTCGCCACCGGCCTCGTTGGCACCACGGTGACGTGGGCGACGCCGTCCGAGGTCGCAGGCGCGATCCGACCGGACACTGGCCTGGTCGTCGTCGAGACCCCGGCCAATCCCTCCCTCGATCTCGTCGACATCGCGGCCGTCGTCGCTGTTGCCGGCGGCGTCCCCGTCCTCGTGGACAACACCTTCGCCACGCCCGTCCTCCAGCAGCCGTTGGCCCTCGGGGCCACACTCAGCGTCCACTCCGCGACGAAGTTCCTCGGCGGGCACGGCGACCTCCTCGGCGGCGTCGTCGCGACCAACGACGAGTGGTCGGTCCGGCTGCGCCAGGTGCGCGCCCTCACCGGAGGGCTGCTCGCCCCGATGTCCGCCTACCAGCTGCACCGCGGGCTGCAGACCCTGCCGATGCGTGTCCGCGCCCAGCAGGAGACCGCACAGGTCCTGGCCTCGTGGCTCGAGCGCCAGTCTGGCGTCGAACGCGTGGCCTATCCCGGCCTCCCGGGCGGTGACCCGCAGGGGCTCGTCGGGAACCAGATGGCCGGTCCCGGCTCTGTCCTCGCGATCGTGCTCGAGGGCGGCTTCGCGGCCGCTGCTGCCTTCGCCCAGGGCTGTCGGCTCATCACGCACGCGGTGTCGCTCGGCGGTGTCGACACCTTGATCCAGCACGCCGCCGCCTTGACGCATCGGCCCGTTGCGCCGGAAGCGCGTCCCCACGCCGGACTGCTCCGGATCTCGGTCGGGCTGGAGCACCCGGGCGACCTCATCACGGACCTCGACGACGCGCTCCGTGCCGCACGGGCAGCCGTCGCCCCCCACCACGTCAGGGAGCTCGCGTCGGTCCGGTGATGCGTGCACGGCGTCATCGACCGAGGACGGACGCCCGCTTCGGTTACGCCGGGTCAGAGTGAGTCGCTTCCTCGGGGGATGTTGAGGGTGGCCAGCAGGTCCTCGTGCAGCTGGATCCACACGATGTTGAGGGAGGGCAACGTGGGTGAGTCCACCCAGGCGTTCTCGAGGTTCTCGATGCGCATGAGGGCGTGGTCGATCCGCGGCTGGTGAACGCCGAGACGGTCCAGTGCCTGCGCCAGCTGGTCAGTGATCGGGCGGGTCTGGTCGACCAGTCGAGCCAGACGTCGGACGAGGGCGTCGTCATAGCCGGGATCACGATGGTCGTTGGGGGCCAGGGCGTCCTCGCGGGTGCGCCGGACCTGCCAGTGCGTCATGAGCTCGCCCAGCTCGTGGTTCAGGGGCCTGAAGGTGGCGTGTGCCGCGCGGACCTCGCCTCGCGAGCCCGCACGATCCAGCTCCTCGGCGAGCAGGCGCTCACCACGCGCACGGCCGCTCTCTGTCAGTGACCAGCCAGTGGCGCCGCCGAAGCTCGTCTGCCGGACCCAGCCGCGCGCCTCCGCATCGAGGAGGTGCTCAGTGGCCGAGTCCGCCGCGAGGTCGTACAGCTCCGCGACCTTGGCCGCAGAGGTGTAGCCCAGGACGCGCACCCCGTGCAGGGCAAGCGTGGCCTCTTCGGATCGGTGGCCGGTCACCGGCTCCCCTGCCGCGGTGGGAGTTTGCGGCGCGTGTTCCCCAGCCGACGAGAGGGCGGGAGGGCTGGGAGCCGGCTTGGGGCTGGGAGCGAGCACAGCGGCATACGGATTGGTCTCACTTGGCCCGGTGAACCGTCCTCTCGACCCCGGCAATGATGTGCGAATAGTCCTGACCCGGCTGACCGCCGAGGACCGCCCCCCAGGCCGGGACGAGCTCCGCTCCGTACCGGTGGCCGAAGCCGTCCGCCGGGTCGTGGCCGACGGCCATGTCGGTGGTCAGCTGCCAGAACGTCACGAACGGGATCCAGGTCACGTCGGGGTTGACGTCGCGGCCGAGCGGCTCGCGCAGCCAGTCCGGCTCGGCGCCGAGGAGGGCTGGGTTCCACCAGACGACCGGGTCGGACGGGTGTTGCGCGTAGACGTAACGGGGGAAGGCCCACTCGCCGTAGTCCCGCCCGTTGTAGTCGTGCGTCAGCTCGTCGGCGTTGGTGGCGAAGCGAAAGTGCTTGCCGTCGTCGATGACCGGTGCGATCTCCGGACTCCCGGGGGTGCGGGCTCCGGTGAGCTCCTCGTGGATCTCGGTGAAGCTCGGGGTGCCGACCCACACTCCGCCCTCGGCCTTCCGCAGCAGGTCGTCGCTGTCCTTGAACGCCGCATGCCCGCCGTAGGAGCCGAGGGACTCGCCACTCACGACGAGCTGCGCCCGGTCGGCCTCCGGGAACGTCGACCACACCGCGTGGATCTTGTCGAAGAGGACCTTGCCGGCCTCACGGGGCGTCCCGCGGTCGCTGAGCAGGGCCACCGCACTCGGCACGTAGCTGTACTGCATGGCCGCGACGGCGCTGTCGCCGTTGCTGAGGTACTCGATCGCCTGAACCGACCAGTCGTCGACCCACCCCGTGCCGGTGGTCGTGAAGACCGCGAGGACCCGGCGCTCGAACGCCCCGGTCCGCTCGAGCTCGGCGACGACCGCGTCCGCAACCTGCGCGATCGAGCGCTCGTCGCCGCGGCCCGCATAGACCCGGATCGGATCACGCGCCGTCCGTCCGGTTGCCGCGCCGATCTCCGCAGCCGTCGGAGCGCTCGTGACGAACAGCTGGCCCTGGTACCCGAGGCTCGCGTAGCTCTCGAGCGACCCGGGTCCGCCCGAGATCAGGGGCGACGTGGGGGCCGACCTGCCTGCGGGTGGTTTGGCGTCCACCTGGGCCGCGATCGCCGCCATGGCCTGCATGCTCCGGTGGAAGACCACGCTGTCGGAGATCCAGAGCGTCGCCGTCGCGACGACGACGATCGCGACGATCGATGCGATGGTCCGCGGCAGCACCTGGCCGGCGGCCTCCGCGAGCCGGTGCGTGGCGTGGCGAAGCCCGCGCGCGATCGCGAGGATCAGCGTGGACAGGGCGACGGCGACGGCGATGGCGCCGACCCAGTCGACAGGGCGCAGGGGACTCAGCCTGAGGAACTCGGCAGTGCGCCCCTGGGACCGGACATTCGAGACGGTGAGGCCGATGACGGCGACGACGCTGAGGGCCGGCAGCGCGACGCGGAGGAACTGTCCCGCCTCCCCGCTGACGGAGATGCGCAGCTCGATGAGCCGCGACAGGCCCCGGACGATCCACGCGAGCAGCACCCCGAGGCCGTAGCCGGCCGCAGCGGACAGGCCGCTGATGATGCCCTGGTAGTACCACGTCCGGGGCAGCAGGCTGGGCGACATCGAGACGAGGAAGAGCGCCCCGGCGAAGAACAGCCCGGTGCCCGACAGGTGCCACCACCGAGCGGGCCAGGCCCGGGAGGAGGACGACGTGGAGGGCATGACGCAAACGTAAGCCCGAGGTCTGTGAAGGCGCCTCAGGTTTCTCCGACCCTCGGCGTCGCTCACCTACTCCGGTTGACCGTTCTGGACCGGGCCGATCCGGTACGGGCGCATCATCTCGTTGTCCTCGTGCTCGACGATGTGACAGTGCCAGACGAACTGGCCCGGGTTGCTGAACTT
>DASUQN010000302.1:0-7075 GCA_036280515.1 Intrasporangium sp.
GACGCCGTCGATGGCCTCGCGGATGAGGTCGGCGTGGCCGGTGTGTCGCCCGTACTCCTCGACGAGATCGCAGATGAGCCGGCGCAGACTCGCATGCTCACCCTCGTCGCTGGCATCGTGCGCGAGCTGGTCGAGCCCTCCGTTCGCGAGCGCGTCACGGATCCGGCTGCGCGCCCGCTCGACGGCGCCGTCGTAGAGGGCGTAGAGCTCTTCGGGCGAGTCGTGGGCGGCGGAGGTGAACTCCCAGTCGTCGCTGCCGTCGTGGTCCAAGGACGACCACGGCTCGCCCATCCCCTCGCCACGCAGCTTCCGCGTCGTGTAGAAGTCCTCGATGAGCGCCAGGTGCTTGAGCAGGCCGCCGATGCTCAGGGCCGACGCGGCGATCTTGACGTTCAGTGCGTCGGCCTCGAGTCCGTCGGCCTTCCAGCGGAAGGTGACGCGCAGTCGGTCGAGCGCCCCGAGCAGGTGCCCGACCTCGGTGCCGGCGAGCGGTGGTTCCCACGGTGTGTCGTTGGTGCTCATCCCGACACGGTAGGCGCGATTCCGGACGCTATCCTTCCGCTTCGCCCGGCGTATCCACCGCTGTCTTCATCCGCCCGGCGACCTCGGCCGCAGCGGCGCGGAGCTCGGGGCCGCCGCGGATGCGGTACTGCATGGGCAGGATTGCGAGCTGTTGCGCGTACCACGCCGGGTTGCTCGTGCTGCCGACCAAGCGCGTCGCCTCGTCGTCGAGGCGCTCCAGACGGCCGAGCGTTCGCGGTAGCCAACGGCCTGCCACGTCGAGGGGCGCCGCGATGTCGACGTCGGCGTCGTACTCCCACCCGACGGCGAGGTGCTCCTCGAGGAGCGCGACCGGGTCCAGGCCGCCTGGAGGCTGGAAGGTGGGGGCGAGCACGTCGACCCGCCGGACCCGGTCGATGCGGTAGGTCCTTGTCTGGCCGTGCTGGAGCGACCGGCCCACGACGTACCACCGGCCATGGCGCACGACGACCGTCCAGGGCTCGATCTCCACCACCCACTCGGAGCCGGCCTCGGAGCGATAGTCGAGCCGCACCGTCCGATGGCGCGAGCACGCCTCGACGAGTGCCGCCGTCGTGTCCGGATCGGGCCGCGCCGCAGCGCGATCGGGCGCCGGTGCCGTGGTGCGTCGTACGCTCTCCGCGTGGGCGGCGACGGGCTCCGGCAGGGCCCGGATGAGCTTGCCGAGGGCGCTGCCCACCGGATCGCTGGGGTCGCTCGCCGCGTGGTGGCCGTCCAGAGCAGCCATGACGAGTCCAAGGGCCTCGGTGGCGCTGAACACCATCGGCGGCAGTCGCAGGCCGCGGCCGACACGGTAGCCGCCATAGGGCCCCCGCACCGAGTCGATCGGGATGCCCGCCTCGCGGAGGATGCCCACGTAGCGCCGCGCCGCCCGCTCGGTGACTCCGAGCCTCGTCCCCAGCCGGTCCGCCGTTATCCCGGGGCTCGACTGGATCAGCTCCAGGGCGAGCAGCGCTCGTGCGGTGGGACTCGCGTGGGGATGCATCGGGGTCCGATCCGGAAGGGAGACGTCCGGATCCGACGCTACGCCAGGCTGCGGCGCATGAGGACGCGAGGGAAGCCGCCGGCGATCGCGTCGGTGTCGGCAGCCTTGGTGAAGCCGGCCTCCTCGAACACCGCGCGGGTGCCGACGAAGGCCATCGTGAGATCGACCTTCTCCCCCTGGTTGTCGACCGGGTAGCCCTCGACGGCCGGGGCGCCCTTCTTGGCGGCGTACTCGACCGCGCCACGCAGCAGTGCGTGGGAGATGCCCTTGCCACGGTGGCCGGGTCGCACCCTGATGCACCAGATCGACCACACCGGGAGGTCGTCCACGTGCGGGATGAGCCGGGACCGCTCGAAGGGCAGCTCGGACCGCGGCGCCACCGCAGCCCAGCCGACCACCTCACCGTCCTCGTAGGCGAGGACCCCGGGGGCGAGCGGGCGCCCTGTCAGCTTGCGGACGTATTCTCCGCGCGCCGGTCCGACCAGCTCACGGTTGGTCTTGGGGTCGATCCGGTGACTCAGGCACCAGCACACGTTTGAGGTCGGGTTCTTCGGGCCGAGCATCGTCGCTACGTCGTCGAACCGAGCTCGGGTGGCGGGCTTGATCTCGATGGTCACCTCTCCAAACTATGCCGTATGCCGCTGACCTGGCTCCGCGCGCAGCCTCCGAAAGTCTCCAATCGAGTGAGCAGCTTTCGGGTCCGAATCTTGTTCACTCGATGGGAGAGCTCAGCGGACCCGCCTGACGGCTGAGCCGCCCTGGACGCGGACGACCGCGAGGACGAGCAGGGTCTGGCCCGCGATGTAGGTGAGCATGACCCAGAAGTCGTGCGCTGGCAGGGTCACGTCGGAGAACGCGCGCAGCGCGATGAGGGAGTCCGACACGAAGAAGAGCGCGCCCCCGATCCCGGCGACCCAACCGAGACCGGTGGCGAGCACCGCCATGGTCCCCAGCGCCAACCCGTAGAAGACGAGCGGCACGAGGAGGGACCCCGCCCGCACGTGAGTGACGGCGACCAGCCGAGCGAGCCCAGCGGCATACGGCACCAGCAGGATGGGACGGCGGCGGACGATGGAGGCTTGCCAGTACGGAAGGAAGGCGACGGCGTAGGTCAGCTGGGCGAGCAGGAAGCAGCCGACCATGAGGAGGAACCCGTCATCCTCCGACGCGAACCGGGGAAGCGTGTCGCCCAGCCACGAGAAGCCGAGGGCGAGCAGCGTCAGCCTCACCAGACGTGGGCGGGTCGACGGCACCCCGGAGACGAGCATCCAGGCGAGGACCGGCATGAGGAGCACCTGGGTCAGTGGCGCGATGATCCCGTCCGGGTCGACGAGCTGCGCGCCGAGATGGACTGCGCTGACGGCCGCGAGGGTCACGAGGGCGGGGCCCATGGGCGGAGCCTAGTGGTCGCCCGGACCGGCGGGCGGGACGATGAACCGAGCTGCGGCCCGCAGGGACTCGAGCACGTCGTCGGCGGCGTCCACGCCCATGTTGGTGACCGCGTAGATGCCGCGCACGGGCGCGTCGTCGAGCCGAACGATCCGGACGTCGGGGCGGAGCGCCGAGGCGAGTGACGACGGAAGCAGGGCGACGCCATGACCGGCGGCGACGAGGGCCACCTTGGTCATGAGGTCACCACCCACCAGCTCGATGTCGAGCGTGACGCCGTGCCGCGCGGCCGTCTGTTGCAGCAAGGTGCGGGAACCGGCGTTGTCCTCCAGCCACACCTCATCTCTCAGGTCCTCGAGCCGAACTATGCCGGGTGGGTCTGTATCGGCGGGCAGGAGCACGGCCATCGGGTCATCGAGCAGGTGAGTGAACGAGACCCCGGTGGTTGTGGGGAGGCCGGGAGGCGCATCCGTCACAACGGCGAGGTCGAGCTCGTGCGCTGCGACCCGCGCGACGAGGCTCAGCGTGAGGTCCGTGACGAGGGTCCAGGAGACGAGCTGGTCGCTGGCCCGCAGTGCACCGGGGAGGAGCGCGATCGCCATCGACGGCACGGCCCCGACGGCGACGTGCCGGCCGGCTCTGGGCTGGTGAGCTGCCCGTCGGGCGCGCTCAGCCTCGGCGACGAGCAGCCGCGCATGGACGAGGACCGCCGCGCCGGCCGACGTTGGGCGCACGCCGCGGGGTCGCCGCTCCAGCAGGGCCGCGCCGAGCTCCTGCTCGAGGCTGGCGATCTGGCGGGAGACGGCGGACTGGGTGTAGCCGAGCTCGTGGGCAGCCGCCCCGAGCGTGCCCTGGTCGCACGCAGTGACGAAGGCGATCCACGGGGTCAGCGACACGCATCAAGCATGCAGGATACGCATGGCACATGTGCAGATGCCTCGCTTGTGGCATGGGTCGGATTTCCTGCACGGTGTATGCATGATTCGACAAACGACACGCGTGGCGGTTCTTGGGCTCGGACGGATGGGCTCGGCGATGGCCCAGCGCCTTGCCGAGCAGGGACTCGACGTCAGCGCGTGGTCGCGGAAGTCGCGTGACGTGGTCGGCGTCGACCTCCGCCCGTCGGCCATCGAGGCCGTGCGTGGAGCCGGCGTCGTCATCCTCGCGCTCTTCGACGGCGCGGCCTGTCGGCACGTTCTGGACCAGTGCCTCGGTGCGATCGCCGAGGACGCAGTGGTTGTCAACACCTCGACCGTTGGACCTGACGAGGCCACAAGGCTCGAGCAACTCGTTCGGGACCAGTCACGGGTTTACCTCCACGCGCCTGTGATGGGCTCAGGCCCCGCCGTGCGATCGGGCTCGCTGACGGTGCTCGCCGGGTCCGGCGCGGGCAACGGTGTCGAGGCCGTGGTGCAGGGCGTGATCGAGAGGCTCGGCACTGCCGTTCCCTGCGGAGACGCGCGGACGGCGGCCGCGGTCAAGCTGGTCGCCAACCAGGTGCTCGGCGAGAGCATCGCGGCGCTGGGTCGCACCCTCGCCAGCGGCGACGCGCTCGGCGTCGATCGGGCCCTGGTGCTGGACGTCCTCGAGCGCACCGCCTTGGGCCGGATCGTCGGCGCCAAACGCCCCAGGCTCGAGGGCGAGGACGGCCCCGCTGACTTCACCACCGGGGCACTCATCAAGGACATCGGTCTGCTCGCTTCCGAGGTGCCGGCAGTCGGTGCGCTCCTGGGAGCGTTGCAGGCCGTCCGGGCGTCGCCCGAGGATGACGTCGCGGCCCTCACGAGGGGTCTCGCCTCGGGCGCCCGTTCGGCGGACACCGACGCACGTCTCGTCGTGGACGCCGGGGTCTGCGTCGACCCTGATCTGCTGCGTCCGCTGGTCGAGTACTGCAAGGGTCACGCCACGGGTGACGGCACGCACTTCCGGCGGGCCTTCCGGCCGACTGCGCACATCGAGGGCATCCGCGACGGCGTCTTCACCTCGTGGGACCTCGACACGTACTGCGGCCTCTTCACCGGACACCCTGCGGCCGACGAGGGCTCGCGGCTGCGGATCATCACTGGGGCCGGCCGTGCTGGCTCCACGGCTCACGCGACGATGCGTCTGGAGCACGGCCCCGCCGCCTTCACCGACACCTTTCTGCTCGCTCAGGAGGGGGCCGAGTGGCGGATCGTCAACAAGGTTTACGTCCACGAGACCCGGCCCAGCTAGGGGTATGGCATCCCCCACGCGTCCCCGTGATCTGCACGAGATGCGAGGGAGTCAGTCGGTCTGAGGCTATGGCCAGACGCGGCGAACCTCATGGGGCCAGCCGCAGGCCTGCGCGATCCTGCCGGCCCACATCGTGGCGGCCTCGTCATCGGCCACGTCGACCACGGCGAACCCACCCAGGAACTCCTTGGTCTCGACATAGGGTCCGTCGGTGACCATCACGCTGCCACCGGTCGGGTCGGCGCTGTAGACCGGGCCGTCCTCCTCCAGCCCCCCGGCGAACACGTACACGCCGGCAGCCTTCATCTCGTTCACGACCGCCATGGCCAGTGGACCGCGCCCGCGGAACCACTCCTCGGAGTGGTCGCCCACCCACTGCTGGTTGAAGTAGAGGAGGTACTCGGCCACGACTGCTCCTTTGCTCGGGCGGACCCAGGTGGTCCGCGCTCACCTACCCCACGAACGGGACAGGAGAATCCGACACCGTTGCCCATCCCGCAGGGGGCACGCCCCCTCACCCGCCGGCACCCTTTCCCTGCTGCAGGATCCGAATGTGGTTTCCGAAGGGATCCCGAATGCCCATGTCGGTGCCATAGAAGTGCTCGGTGGGCTCCTGAGTGAAGTCTGTGACGCCGCGGTCGCGGAGCGTGTCATAGAGGGCGCGGGCGTCGTCCGTGATGAAGACGAGGCCCCCGAGAGCGCCCTTGCTGATGAGTTCCCGGAGAGCGTCGGCCGTCGCTTCGTCGTGCAGCGGCGGACCCGGCTGTTCCAGCGAGATCTCGGTGGCCTGATCGCCGGGAACCCGTACGGTGAGCCACCGATAGTCGCCCTGCCGCACGTCGTTGCCCTTCTCGAGCCCCAACTTGGTGACGTAGAAATCGAGCGCCTCATCCTTGTCGAGGACGTAGATCGAGGCGACATTCAGCCTGGTGATCACTTGTTCCTCCTGCGTCGTTCCCAGTGAGATGACTCGATCCTAGGAAGCCATCACATGCCGAGGCTTCTCCAAAACTGCTCGATGCCGCCAGCGGGCGGCTCGGCCCGTCGAGCGGAGACCTCGCGGGATGGCAGACTGCGCACGTGCGTGCTCTCACGAAGCTCACCGCAGGTCCCGGGCTCGAGCTCGTCGACCGTCCAGAGCCCGAATGCGGGCCGACCGACGTGAAGATCCGCGTCCTGCGCGCCGGCCTCTGCGGCACCGACCTGCACCTGCACGAGTGGGACGACTGGGCCGCAGCCACGGTGCAGCCGCCGCTCGTCATCGGACATGAGTTCTACGGCGAGGTCGTCGAGATCGGTGAGGACGTCGAGCTCGTATCGGTCGGCGACCGGGCGTCCGGCGAGGGCCACATCGTCTGTGGCGTGTGCCGCAGCTGCCGCGCGGGCCGGCGCCACCTGTGCATCGGCACCGAGGGGATCGGGGTCAACCGGGACGGTGCCTTCGCCGACTACGTCGTCATCCCGGCGAGCAACGTCTGGGTGCAGCCCCGTGAGCTCGACCCGGACCTCGGCGCGGTCTTCGACCCACTCGGCAACGCCACGCACACGGCGCTCCAGTGGCCGATGGTCGGCGAGGACGTCGTCATCACCGGAGCCGGGCCCATCGGGGTCATGGCGGCGGCCATCGCGCGCCACGCGGGGGCCCGCTACGTCGTCGTGTCGGACGCGAGCGACTATCGGCTGCGCCTCGCCGAGGCGGCCGGCGCCGACCTGACGATAAATGTGACGCGGGAGAGCCTCGCCGACGCCCAGCGACAGCTCGGCATGAAGGAGGGCTTCGACATCGCGCTCGAGATGTCGGGCGCCGCGCCGGCGGTGAGCGACCTCATCACGAACATGAACCACGGCGGCCGCATCGCGCTCCTCGGCCTGCCGCACGAGGGCTATGACCTCGACTGGGGCAAGGTCATCACCCACATGCTGACCCTCAAGGGCATCTACGGCCGG
>DASUQN010000303.1:0-2276 GCA_036280515.1 Intrasporangium sp.
CGGAGAAGTGCATCTACGCGACAGAAAGGTTCACCCCGTGAATCGATCCAAACCCGCCACATGGGCACGGCTGATGGCCGGCACCGCCGTCCTCAGCCTCGCCTTGACCGCCTGTGGCTCCGACGAACCAGAAGCCGGGGAAGAGGGCTCGGAGAGCCCGTCCGCGTCGGAATCCGGCGGCAGCTCGACCGAGAACTTCACCAACGACAAGTGCAAGGCCGGCCAGACCAGTGCCGATGTCTTCAAGGTGGGTGGCATCCTGCCGCTGACCGGCAACCTCGCCTTCCTCGGCCCTCCGGAGGTGGCAGGCGTCGGCCTCGCCGTCTCGGACATCAACGCGGCAGGTGGCGTCGACGGCGCCGATGCCTGCCACGACGTCCAGGACTCGGGCGACTCGACCGACATGTCGGTCTCCACGTCCTCCGCCGGCACGCTCGTCGCCGGCAAGCCGTCGGTCGTGATCGGTGCCGCCTCGTCGAGCGTCTCGCTCAACGTGGTCGACACGTTCGCCGACAACAAGATCGTCGAGGTCTCCCCGGCCAACACCGCGGTCGACCTCAGCGGCTACTCCCCGTACTACTTCCGCACCGCCCCGCCGGACGGCATCCAGGGCAACGCGCTGGGCACGCTGATCAGCACCGACGGTTACAAGCGGGTCGCCTTCCTGGTGTTCAACGACACCTACGGCACCGGCCTGCGCAACGCGGTCCAGGAGACCGTGGAGGCCGCCGGCGGCGAGATCGTGTACGGCGGCAAGGGTGACGGCGACGAGTTCCCGGCCGGCCAGACGACGTTCTCGTCCGAGGTCTCCGGTGCGCTCGCGGCCAACCCTGACGCCATCGTGGTCCTGGCGTTCGACGAGACCAAGCAGATCGTCCCCGAGCTTGCCTCGCAGGGCTGGGACATGTCGAAGACCTACTTCTCCGACGGCAACACCGCGGACTACAGCAAGGACTTCGAGCCCGGCACCCTCGAGGGCGCGCAGGGCACCATCCCCGGTGCCGACCCCGAGCAGGGGTTCAAGGACCGTCTGAGCGGTTGGTCCGAGTCGGCCGAGGGCGAGGCCCTCTCCGACTACGCCTACGGCGCCGAGTCGTACGACGCCACCATCCTCGCCGCGCTCGCCGCGGTGAAGGGCGGCGGCACGGACTCGCAGACGATCCAGCAGAACTACGCAGCCGTCTCGGGTGCCACCGAGGGCGAGGAGTGCACCTCCTACGAGGACTGCGTCGCACTGCTGGGCGATGGCAAGGAGATCCGTTACACCGGTCCCTCCGGCATCGGCCCGATCGACGACGAGAACGACCCGTCGTCCGCGTTCGTCGGCATCTACACGTTCAACGAAGAGAACAAGAACGAGCTGACCAGCACCGTCGAGGGCTCGAAGAGCTGATCGGCTGAGCACCAGCTCCCGCACCACAGCAAGGGCCCCGGACCGCAAGGTCCGGGGCCCTTCTGTTTGCCGTTGTCCCTGGCCGTCTTCGAAGGCCGTGCTGCTCGTCGTGGCGTCAGTGCTGGTCGGGGTGCTCCGCCTCGACGTCCTCGGCCAGCGTGCCGAGGTACAGCGCGATGACCTTGGGGTCGTTGGCCAGCTCCCGGCCGGTGCCGGTGTGCGCGTCCCGGCCCTGGTCGAGGACGTAGCCGCGGTCGCAGATCTGCAGGCAGCGGCGGGCGTTCTGCTCGACCATCACCACGCAGACCCCGGTCTTGTTGATCCGGCGGGTGCGCAGGAAGGTCTCGTCCTGGCGGACCGGGGAGAGCCCGGCGGAGGGCTCGTCCAGCAGCAGCACCGAGGGCTCCATCATCAGCGCGCGCGCCATCGCGAGCGACTGCCGCTCACCACCTGACAGCGCGCCCGCGCGCTGGTTGCGCCGCTCGTACAGCACGGGGAACAGGTCCCACATCGCCGCGAGCCGCTCTGCCGCCTTCTTGGGCCGCATGAACAGGCCCATCCGGAGGTTCTCCTCGATGGTGAGCGACGGGAAGACGTTGTTGGTCTGCGGGACGAAGCCCACGCCCATCTCGACCAGGCGGTTCGTCCGGACATTCGTGATGTCCCGGTCCCCGAGCATGACGGTGCCGGAGTGGACCTTGACCAGGCCGAACATCGCCTTGAGCAGCGTTGACTTGCCGGCGCCGTTCGGCCCGATGATCCCGATCATCTCGCCGGGGTAGGCGACCAGGCTGCAGCCGTTGAGGATGTTGACGCCCGGGATGTAGCCGGCGACCACGTCCTTGGCCTCGACGACCGCCTGCTCGGTCTTCTTCATCATCTG
>DASUQN010000304.1:0-4502 GCA_036280515.1 Intrasporangium sp.
GCTGCGCGGATGAGCGAGGAACCCGTCACGCGCGGCAGGCTCTTCCTCGTCACGGCCCCACGGCAGGACGCGGCGGCAGCCGTCGCAGTGGAGCTCGCCCACCGGCTGCCGAGGTGCCTGGTCGTGGCGGGCTCACAGGTGGACGCCATGGTCGTCAGCGGCCGCGCCCCCGACGACGACGTCGGTCTGGAGGGCGTCCGACACCGTCTGCTGCGGTGGTCCGCCTGCCTCGCGGCGGCCGAGGCGTACCAGCTCGAGGGCTTCGATGCCGTGGTGCACGACGTGGTCACGGGCGGACACCTCGAGGACTTCCTCGACCTCGCGGCGCCCGAGACCGTTCACGTCGTCGTCCTCGACGACCCGCGCGTCTCCGCGACGCCCCGGTGGGGCCTGTGGCTCGACGCCAGCGCGGCCCCGCCGGGGAACGTGGCTGAGGCGGTCCTTTCCCACCTCGACAGCGCGAAGGTCCTCACGACCGAGCCGGACGAGGGTCCGGCCTCCGCCGACTGACGTGCCGGCTCAGAACTCCACGCCGCAGGCGGCGTAGCTGCCGAAGATCACGTCGCCGTAGGCCAGGAACGCGTGGTCGATGCCCTGACCGTTGGCCATCAGGCCCGAGTTCGGGTTGTGGGCGGCGAGGACACCGTCCTGACCGGTGGCCCCCTTGACGTGGATGGTGAAGGACGCCGGCGCGCCTGACTCGGCGTATGCCTCGATGATGCAGTCCGCCTGGTCCTGGGTGATGAGGCCGGCGTCGGCGTCGCCCTGGATCGCGTCGCTCACGACGAGCGTGAACCAGGCCTGCGACTTCGACCCAGCCATCTCGTTGCCCTTGTCGGACCGGCTCGCGTTGAAGCACTCGTGTGCCATGGCTGCAGCACCGCTACCGAGAACGAGTGTGCCTGCCAGTGCTGTTCCGGCGGCCAGCCGCCGGGTCGTTCGTCCGAGCATTGATGTATCCCCTTCGGCCTGACGCCCCCTGAGCCCACGGGTTGTGGTGATCAACGTCACGACGATGGTGCCGTCCCTGCACTGGCGTGTCCTCGGAATCCGCGAAATCACGCCGGTGCTGCTGGGAATTGCCGCCCTTTGTAACGTTCCGGCTGCTCGATGGAGGGCATAGGTAGGCCCGTGGGCACGACGACGTGCCCACGCACCTGACAGAGGAGATATCGGATGCGACGATCTCGCATGATCGCGGTCACCAGCGCCATCGCCCTGGCCGCTGCGGGTCTCGGTGGGCTGGCGGCAAGCGCAGGCGCCACCTCGACATCGACACAGACGCAGAGTGCGGCCCGCACGTACTACGTCCTGGCGAAGAGCGGTGTGTCCGCCGCAGCGCTCGCACGCCAACTGACCGGGGCGGGGGCCGAAGTCGTCAACCAGAACGCCGCCATCGGTCTGGTCACCGTGACCTCGACGGATGCCCGGTTCGCGGCCAAGGCGCGCAGCCTGGCCGGCGTTCAAGGGGCCGCGTTGAACCGAGCTGTCGGCCAAGCGCCGACGGCGATCAAGGTAAAGCCCGACCCGGTGGAGAAGGAGCACGTCTTCAACAAGAGCCGGGCGAACGGCAGCACCAAGGTGCCCGCCGCCCCGGAGGGAGCCGACCCACTCGACGGGTTCCTGTGGGGCCACGAGATGGTGGAGGCCTTCGCGGCCCGCGCGACGGAGACCGGTGACAAGGTCCGGGTCGGGATCCTCGACACCGGCGTCGATGGGACGCACCTCGACATCGCGCCCAACTTCGACAGCGCGCTGTCGCGCAACTTCACGACGGACATCCCTGCCGTCGACGGCGCCTGCGAGACCGGCGACTGCGTCGACCCCGCGAACGCCGACGACAACGGCCACGGCACCCACGTGGCTGGCACCATCGGCGCGGCCTTGAACGGTGTGGGCATCAGCGGCATCGCGCCCGAGGCCAGCATCGTCAACATCCGCGGCGGCCAGGACAGCGGCTACTTCTTCCTCGGCCCCGTGGTCAACGCGCTCACCTACGCCGGTGACAGCGGCATCGACGTCGTCAACATGTCCTTCTATGTCGACCCGTGGCTGTACAACTGCCGCGGTGGCGCTCCGGAGGACATCGCCAACGGCGGTCAGGAGGCGGTCGCGGAGCAGAACCTGGTCATCGACGCGATGACCCGCGCGCTCGGCTACGCCACCGAGCACGGTGTCGCTCTCGTCGGTGCCCTCGGCAACAACCACGAGGACCTCTCGAAGCCCCGGCACGACTTCTCTTCGCCCGACTACGACAACCCGATCTACAACTGGGACACCGAGCCGTGGGAGCGCACGATCGACAACTCGAAGTGCCTCGACCTTCCCACCGAGGGTCCGAACGTCATCGGCGTCTCGGCTCTGGGCCCGTCGGAGCGCAAGTCGGACTTCTCCAACTACACGACCGACCTGACCTCGGGTGAGATCGAGGTGTCCGCCCCGGGTGGCTGGTTCCGCGACGGACTGGGCACGGACTCCCACCGGACCAACGGCAACCTGATCCTCTCCGCCGCCCCGCTCAACGTCCTGCAGGCCGAGGGCCAGGTCGACAAGAACGGCAACATCACCAAGCTGGGTCGTGACTTGGGCACGCTCAAGTCCTGCGTCAACGGCAAGCACAACGAGAACACCTCCGCCTGTGCGTACTACCAATGGCTCCAAGGCACCTCGATGGCAGCGCCGCACGCCTCTGGCGTGGCTGCACTCGTGGTGGGCGCACACGGAGCCGGGACATCGGCCAGCAACTTCCGGCTGGCACCAGCCATGACCCGGAGCATCCTCATGGACACGGCGCGCGACCACGCCTGCCCGGCCGGTGGCGTGATGTCGTACGAGGACGTGGGCCGGTCGGCCGAGTTCACAGCGACCTGCGTCGGCACGGCTGACTTCAACGGCTTCTACGGTGACGGCATCGTCAACGCCCTGAACGCCGTGGAGTAGTCGACGCGGTCAGCACGCAAGGATGGTGCCGCTCGCTCACGTAGAGCGAGCGGCACCACCGCGTTCGCACCCACGATGCCGTATGCCGCTGGGCTGGGGCGTCGCGCGAAACGCCCCCTCCTCGCCTGGCCCAGCTCGCCCGTCGAGTGGGCAGTTCCTGCCGTCCCAAGATCGACTGGGCAGTTCCTGCCGTCCCAAGGTCGAGTGGGCAGTTCCTGCCACCGCTCCGGTGCCACGAACTGCACACTCGACTCAAGGGTCGCCATGCGCCGGCCGCCCCTGGGACGAGACGATCAGAAGAGGGCGCTCATGAGCGCCTTGCGCGCTTTGACGACCCGTTCATCCGTGGGCCCGACGACGTCGAACAGCTCGACGAGGTGCTCACGGGCCCTGTTGCGGTCTGCATCGCTCGTCACCCGCACGGTGTCGACGAGGCGCAGGAAGGCATCCTCGACGTGGCCGCCGAGCAGGTCGAGGTCGGCGACGAGGATCTGGGCGTCCACGTCGGTGGGCGCGTCGGCAGCCGCCGCGCGAGCTGCGGCGAGATCCACGCCTTCCGTGCGCTGGAGCAGTCCGACTTGGGCCAGGCCGAGCTTGGCGTCCGTGTCCGCCGGGTTCTGGGCCATCGCCTCACGGTAGGCGTCGGCCGCCTCGTCCAGCCGGCCCGCATCGATGGCGTCGAAGGCCTTCTGGTGCAGCGGCGGGAGCGGAGCGGCAGCCTCGGCCGGCTCGCCGTCTCCTTCGCCGTTGGTCCCGTCCGCGCCGGCGTCGGCGTCTGGGGACACGGTGCCGGTGATGCCGTTCTGGGCCGCGAGGGCGAGCACCTGGTCGATCACCGCGGCGAACTGCGCCTCCGGCTGGGCGCCCTCGAAGAGCGGCACCGGCTGACCCTGGATCAAGGCAAAGCTCACCGGCACGGCCTGCACCTGGAAGGCCTGCAGCGTGGCGGGGTTGCTGTCGACGTCGACCGTGACGAGCTGGAAGCGGCCGCCATACCGCTGCGCTACCTGCTTGGCCGTCGTCACGAAGGTCGCGGACTCGGCGAGCCGCGACGACCACAGGACGAGCACGACGGGATGACGGGCGCTCGCCGCGATGATGTCGCGAAGCGCCGCGTCAGAACCCTCGACGATGGCGCCGGCAGTACCACCGGAGGTGATGGGGGCGGCGTCCCCGCCTGATGCGGGGCCAGCCGGCTGGGCCGGACGCTTGAGCGAGGAGAGGTCGACGGCACCGCGCAAGGCGGCTGCCGTGAAGGGCTGCTGACTCATGGATCAATCCTGCCTCACCGACCCGTGCCGCCGACGAGCTGGTCCCAGGCCGCGACCACTCGGGCGGCACCGGTCGTCGGGATGACGAAGGCGACGATCTGGTTGGAGTCCAGACTCGCCTCACTGGTGATCTGCTTGATGCCCGTCAGGAGCGTCAGATCCTTCGATGGCTTGAGCTTGGTGGGCTGCCGCATGGCGATGTTGTCGGTGCGCACGAGATGGGTGAAGACGATTGCTCCCGAACCGTCCTTGAGGCGGAGGCCTCCGAGGACGTCCTTGGGCTGGTGCGAC
>DASUQN010000305.1:0-3750 GCA_036280515.1 Intrasporangium sp.
CGTGATGCCGGAGACTCGGCGGAGCAGGGGAGCGGAGGCGGTGTTGACGTCGACGCCGACGGCGTTGACGCAGTCCTCGACCACGGCGTCGAGGGAGCGTGCGAGGGACGTCTGCGACAGGTCGTGCTGGTACTGGCCCACGCCGATGGACCTGGGGTCGATCTTGACGAGCTCGGCGAGCGGGTCCTGGAGTCGTCGGGCGATGGAGACGGCGCCACGGAGGGAGACGTCAAGGCCAGGGAGCTCCTCGGAGGCGTAGGCCGACGCGGAGTAGACGGAGGCCCCGGCTTCGGACACGACCGCCGTGGTCACCTTGAGCTCGGGGTGGCGCTTGACGAGATCGTTCGCCAGGCGATCGGTCTCGCGGGAGGCGGTCCCGTTGCCGATGGCGATGAGCTCGACACGGTGCTCGGCGCAGAGACGCGCGAGCGTGCTGATCGACCGGTCCCACTGGCGCTGCGGGACGTGCGGGTGGATGACGTCGGTCGCCACGACCTTGCCGGTCGCGTCGACGACGGCGACCTTGACGCCGGTGCGGAACCCGGGGTCCAGTCCCATCGTGGCCCGGGTGCCGGCCGGTGCGGCGAGCAGGAGGTCGCGCAGGTTGGCGGCGAAGACGCGCACGGCTTCCGCCTCGGCCGACGTGCGCAGGCGCAGGCGGACGTCGATGCCGAGGTGAATGAGGATCTTGGTCCGCCAGGCCCAGCGAACGGTGTCGGCGAGCCAGCCGTCGGCCGGGCGACCCGCGTCGGAGATCCCGAACCGGTGGGCGATGGCCCGCTCGTACTCCGTCGGTCCCTTCGTCCCGGTCGTCCCTCGGTCGTCCGGCGGTACCGGGTCGACCGTCAGCGTCAGGATCTCCTCCTTCTCACCGCGCAGCATCGCGAGGACCCGGTGGGAGGGCATCTTGGGGAAGGGCTCGGAGAAGTCGAAGTAGTCCGAGAACTTGGCCCCCTCGGTCTCCTTGCCCTCACGGACCTTGGCGGTGAGCTGGCCGCGCGACCACAGGCGCTCGCGCAGGTCACCGATGAGGTCGGCGTCCTCGGCGAATCGCTCGACCAGGATGGCGCGGGCGCCGTCGAGCGCGGCGGCAGGATCGGGGACGCCCCTCGACTCGTCGACGAAGGCCGCCGCGGCAGCGTGGGGGGACGTCGCGGGATCGGAGACGAGCCCGTCGGCGAGCGGTTCGAGGCCGGCCTCCCTGGCGACCTGGGCCTTGGTCCGGCGCTTGGGCTTGAAGGGCAGGTAGATGTCCTCGAGGCGCGCCTTGGTCTCGGCCGCCAGGACCTGCGCGCGGACCTCGTCCGTGAGCCTGCCCTGCTCGTCGATCGAGGCGAGCACGGTCTGGCGCCGCTCCTCGAGCTCACGGAGGTAACCGAGCCGGTCCTCGAGCGTGCGGAGCTGGGCGTCGTCGAGGCCACCCGTCACCTCCTTGCGGTAGCGCGCGACGAACGGCACCGTCGCCCCACCGTCGAGCAGGCCGACGGCGGCTCGCACCTGTCCGTCACGAACCCCGAGCTCCTGGGCGATCCGCTGCTCGACCGCCTGCAATGCCGTTCCCACTGCGCACTCCCACCTCGTGTCACCCCGCGCTTCAGGCGCGTGGAGCCAGCATTCTGCCGGTCCCGGTCCGCCGGGGCGAGGCCGCCCCTGCCGAACTGGCTGACATTGAACGTGACAACGGCGTGAGCCAGCTGGTCAGGCGTCGAGCAGCGCCCTGAGGGCGTGCCGCTCCGAGGCGGGCACGTAGCCGGCGTAGTACTCGTAGAGGCTCTGGACCGAGGCCCGCGCAGCCGCGGGCCCGTCGCCGGAACGGATCGCGTCGAGGACCTGCTCATGGTGCTCCAGAGAGCGGCGCATCAGCGCCCGGCTGTTGCGCGCGTGCGCGATCTTGTCGGAGATGACCGAGAGGACGGTGTCGCGGACGACCTCGTTGCTCACCTGGATCATCGTGTTGCCCGACGCGACGGCGACGGCTTCGTGGAAGGCCAGGTCTGCCTCGCCGAACGCGGCGTAGCCGAGGTCGAGCGCCCCGCGCATCCGGTCGATGGCGGCCTCCATGTGGGCGAGCTGGTCGTCGGTGCGCAGGACGGCGGCGAGCCGGTTCGCGGTGGCGTCGAGCATCATCCGCGAGACGAGCAGCTGGGCCAGCGTGAGCTCCTCCGCGCGGGCCAGCCGGCGCAGCTGCTTGCTCAGCCCGCGGGTGCTGAAGGGCAGGATCTCGGGACCGTTCGGGTCCCCGGGGCGCGAGCGGACGACGCCGTTGCTCTCGAGGACGCGCAGGGCCTCGCGCACGGTGGCACGGCTCGTGCCGAACTGCGTGACGAGCTCTCGCTCACTCGGCAGTCGCTGCCCGGGCGCGAGATCGCCGCTCGCGATGGCCGCCTCGACCTGCTCGACGATCCGCTCGTAGAGACGGACCGGTCGAACCTGCTCGAAGGCCGGCTGGTGAGTCATGGGAGCGCGTCCATCCTCGGCTCAGCCCTGCTCGTGCCGGGGCGGGATCGGCCAGATGGGGGTGGCCTCCGGGCTGCGGCGGCGCTCGAACCAGTGCACGGCCCGCAGCACGCCGACGTCGTCGAAGCGCCGTCCCGAGACCTGCAGGCCGATGGCCCGGCCGTCGGGGAGGAAGCCGCAGTTCACCGTTGCGGCCGGCTGGCCCGACAGGTTGTACGGGGCGGTGAAGCCGATGTGTGCCATCCCCTCGTCGCGCTCGCCCCACGGCATCGGCCACTCGGCGGGGAAGGCCGCGACGGGTGCCACGGGCGACAGCACGAGGTCGAACGGGTCCGTGGCGAGCACCGTCGCCTGCTGGATGCGCATCATGCTCGTGTAGTCCCGCATCAGCTCCTGCGCCGTCACCCCGCGCGCCGCCTCGACCCACCGTCGGATGAAGGGCAGCACCCGGTCCCGGGCCGCCGGCTCCAGGGCGTCGAAGTCGACGAGGGAGCGGACCCTCCAGAACTCGTCGAGCTGACGCAGCAGGGCTGGCGTGAGGAACGGCTCCAGCCGCTCGACCCGGGCGCCGGCCGCCTCGAAGACCCGCGCGGCCTCCTCGACCGCCTCGCGGATCGCCGGGTCGAGGGCGAGCCCGCACCCGGCGTCGACGTGCAGGCCGACCCGCAGGCCCGCGACGTCGTAGGCGCCGCCGACGGTGAGGTCGTCGAGGTCCAGCCGCTCCGCCGGGAGGGCGGTCCAGTCCCGCGCGTCGGGTCCGCTGATGACGTCGAGCAGCATCGCCGCATCGACCGCCGACCGGGCCATCGGCCCGGCCGCCCGCCCCAGGTAGGGCGCGTCGAGGGGGACGCGGCCCGCACTCGGCTTGAGCGTGGTCAGGCCCAGCCACGTCCCGGGCAGGCGGATCGAGCCCCCGATGTCGGTGCCGAGGTGGAGCGGGCCGTAGCCACCCGCAGCGGCGGCACCGGCCCCCGAGCTGGACCCGCCCGTCGTGAGATGGGGGTCCCACGGGCTGCGGGTGATGCCGTGCAGGCTCGACACACCGGAGGAGAGCATGCCCCAGTCCGGCATGACGGTCGAGCCGAGGATGATTCCGCCAGCCTGCTCGATGCGCTCGACGACGGGACTGCTGCGCTGGGGGACGTCGGGAGTCACTCCCGCATTCCCCGCCGGCATCGGCACGCCGGCTCGGGCCAGGTTCTCCTTGACCGTCACGGGCACGCCGTCGATGGGACTTGCCGGGGCACCCGCGCGCCATCGTGCGGCACTGCGCTCAGCGGCATACCGCGCCTC
>DASUQN010000306.1:0-5688 GCA_036280515.1 Intrasporangium sp.
CACCGTCTACGCCGCCGACGGACAACCCCTCGGACACCTTCGCATGGACTACAGCAGAAGACACCAAGGCCGCCTCACCGCCGCGTAACCTGTCTCACATCTCCGTAGACACCCGTGTCCCACATCTACCGAGACAGCACATCGCTCTGGAGGGCGAGTCACCACCTCGAACCATGGTTCGATCCTCAGGCCGGGTCGCCGGGGCGGATCAGGCGCGCTCGAGGACGAAGACGGGGATGACGCGGTCGGTCTTGCCCTGGTACTCCGCGTAGGGCGGATACGCGGCGACGCAGCGGGGCCACCACTCGGCCCGCTCGTCCGGGCCCAGCTCCCGCGCTCGGACGCGGAACGTTGCGGTGCCGTCCTGCAGGTCGACCTCGGGATGGGCGCGCAGGTTGTGGTACCACTTCGGATGGTCGGGGCGGCCGCCCTGGCTCGCCACCGCCGCATAGACCCCGTCGTGCTCGACCCGCATGACCGGGACCTTGCGGGTCGCCCCCGTCTTGGCGCCGCGCATCGTCAGCAGGACCACGGGCCGGCCCATGATGTCAACGGAGTCCGTGGTCCCCGTTTCCTCGATCGTCTCGACCTGTCGGCGGACCCAGCCGCTGGGGCTGGGGGCGTAGTCGCCGGCCGCGGTCACGCGGCGCCCGGCTCGGGCGCGGAGGACCACGGGTAGGCCTTGACGAAGTCCTCCACGACGGTGACGTTGAGGCCACCGCAGTACTGGCGCTTGCCCATCTGCTCGCCGATCTCGCCGGTCTGGAGGTTGACGTCGGCGGACCAGTGGGTCAGGGCGTACTTCTTGCCCTCCGGGAACGCGCCTCGCGCCGTGTCCCACGGCGTGATGATGAACTTGTTCTGCGACTCCTGCATGGCGTTGATGCGCTCGGCCAGTGCGGCGAACTGCGACGCCTGGCTCTCCTCGAGCGAGGGGTCGTACCAGAGGATCGTGTAGCCGTGCTCCAGGTTGTGGACGAGGGCCTCGATCGCAGGGGCGTCGGCGACCGTGTAGACGCGCCGGTCCGAGAGGGCCGGCTGGGCGAGGTGCTGGCCGCTCGAGGGCGGGGCCGTCGCGTAGTCGATCCGGACCTTGTCGGGCGCCGAGGTCCCCGGGCCGACGTGGTCAGCCGAGCCGCTGGCCGGGTCGTCGATGACCGGGTCGCACGCGGCCGCGGCGACGTCCCCCATCATGCCCTCGAGCGCAGCGTCCTTCTTGTTCTGCTCTCCGATGATCGCCCACGCCACCGCGCCGCCGATGATGGCGAGGACGAGGACGACGGCGCCCACCACGAGCAGCAGTCGCCGACGCTCGGCCCTCTTCGCCTGGGCTTGCATGGCGGCGACGCGCTCACGTCGGTCTCGGCTCGTCTCGCGGGCCATCGTTCCTCGTTCCGGTGGTCGGCTTGGTCGGTTGATCGGGCAGTCGTCGCTCTCAACGCCCGCGCACGGGTAAAGGTTTCAACGACCGGAGTCGAGTGTAGGCGAGACTGTTCCTTGTGACCGAAGCGTCCCATCCGAAGGTGCGGTCGTGGCGCGCCGATCGCGAGGTGAGTCTGCACGCGCAGCTGTCCGACTTCCACCGCGGCCCGGGAGACCCGACTTCCCAATGGGGAGCCGACGGGTCCTTCACGCGGGCCGCGCACACACCCGAGGGGCCGGCCACCATCCATCTCGTATGCCGCTCAGCTGAGTCCGTGGTCGAGTGCACAGCGTGGGGGGCTGGGGCAGAGTGGGTGCTGGAGTCGGTGCCCAGCCTCCTCGGGGCGGACGACGACCCGTCGGGGTTCGAGCCGCACCACCCCGTCATCGCGGCTGCGTGGCACCGCTTCTCGCACTGGAGGGTGCCCCGCTCTGGCCTCGTCATGGACGCGCTGGCGCCGGCCGTCATCGAGCAGCGGGTGACGGGCCAGGAGGCCTTTGCCGGGTACCGCAGGCTCGTCCGGCGGTTCGGGGAGCCGGCACCGGGGCCGGTCGGCTCGGTGCTGTGGCTGCCACCGAGGCCAGTGGACTGGGCGAGGATCCCCTCCTGGGAGTGGCTCCGGGCCTCGGTCGACCCGGCGCGGTCGGGCGCGCTCGTCCGCGCGGCCAACGTGGCGGGGCGTCTGGACCAGTGCGTGGGCCTGGCTCTGCCCCGAGCTCATTCGCGCCTGCGCGCCGTTCCCGGGATAGGCGTCTGGACGGCCGCCGAAGTCGCCCAGCGCGCGCTGGGGGACGCCGACGCCGTGAGCTTCGGCGACTTCCACGTCGCCAAGGACGTCGGATGGGCACTGATCGGTCGTCCCGTCGACGACGCGGGCCTCGCCGAGCTGCTCGAGCCCTACGCCGGACACCGGTTCAGGGTGCAGCACCTGCTCGCCCTGGTAGGACATCGCAGGGGCCGCCGGGGACCGCGGATGGCACCCCGCACCCACCTGCCGGTACGCACCCGCTGAGCCGAGCGGCACACGGGATTGACTTTCGCAGGCGGCAGCGGGGCCGCGGCCAGCGTGCGCGTGGGCCCGGCGCTCCCCTGAGACGCCGGGCCCACGCAGTCGGTCAGCACACGGAACGTGTGCTCACTTCCTGTGGACGGCCACGACGCTCGGACGGGGGAAGCCGTCCGTGTGCGGCCAGGTGCTCGTGGGCGCCTCGAACGTCGCGCCATCGGTCTCGCCGGGGTGCTGCACTGCGATGAAGACGGACAGCTGGTCATCGGTGATCAGCGGACCGCACGTCTCCGCGCCCACGGGCACGGTGAGGAACTGCTGCACGTTGCCGCGCTCCGGTCCCTCGACCGGCACCCGGAACAGCCCGTCGTGCGAGCCGAGCTGGGCCCCGTCGGTCGAGATCCACAGGTTGCCGGCCGCGTCGAAGGCGACGTTGTCGGGGCACGAGATCATGCTCACCCTCGACTTGTCGTAGCCGCCGAAGTAGGTCTCCGGTGCGTCCGGGTCGCCGCAGACGAGGAAGAGGTTCCACGTGAACGTCGTCGCCGTGTGGTCGCCGCCGTCCTCGGCCATCTCGAGGATGTAGCCGTTCCGGTTGCCCGACTTCTTCACCAGCGGCCCGCCGAGCTCGCTGCGCACATGGCTCTCGCCGACCGGGTTCGCCTCGTCGAGCGCGAAGGCCGAGCCCCGGTTGCTGTTGTTCGTCATCGCGGCGTAGATCCTGCCGTTGACCGGGTTGGCCTCGACGTCCTCGGGGCGGTCCATCCTGGTCGGGCCCACCTTGTCGGCGGCGAGACGGGTGAAGACGAGGACGTCGGCAACCGACATGCCGGGGACGAACGACTCGGTGTCGCTCGTCAGCGGGATCCACTCGCCGGTGCCGTCGTGGACGCCGTCACCGAGGCCGTCGCCGGCGTACCTCGCCACGTAGAGGGTCCCGGCCGTCATGAGCGACAGGTTGTGCCTGCGCGACGCGGGGGAGCTGTCCGCGCGGTACGTGTCGCGCGAGACGAACTTGTAGACATAGTCACCACGCTCGTCGTCACCCATGTAGGCCACGGCGTGGCCCGAGGCGCTGATCGTGACGTTGGCGCCCTCGTGCTTGAAGCGGCCGAGCATCGTGTGCTTGACCGGCGTCGACGTCGGGTCCATGGGGTCGACCTCCACGACCCAGCCGAAGCGGTGCGCCTCGTGCGGGTGCTTGGCGAGGTCGAAGCGCTCCTCGACCTCGGACCAGGCGCGATCGCTGATCGTGCCTGCCCGGGAGGGCAGGCCGTAGCGGGCGTAGGCGGCGACGAGACCGGGGTCGGGGGCGCCGGTGAGGTCGAAGTACTGGTTGAAGTTCTCCTCACCGGACAGGACCGTGCCCCACGGCGTGGCTCCGCCGGCGCAGTTGTTCAGCGTGCCGAGGACCCTCCTGCCCGACGGGTCGGCGGTCGTCTGGAGCAGGTCGTGGCCGGCCGCCGGACCGCTCACGGTGAACTCGGTGTGCGCGGTGATGCGTCGGTTGTGGCGGGCCTTGCGGTGGTCGGAGCGGACCCAGGACCCCGTGGCCTTCCCGCGCTCGATCGCGACGACGGACATGCCGTGGGCGGCGAGGGCGATGCGCTTGATCGTCGCAGGGTCGTACTCGCCGTCGGGGAACATGAGGTACTCGTCGGTGTATTCGTGGTTGACCACGAGCAGTGCGCGGCGGCCATCGATGGGCAGCACCCCGACGTAGTCGTTGTTGTAGCCGAACTGCATCGCCTGCGCCTCGGGCGTCTGGCGGTGGACGTCGAAGCGGGGCGCCCCGCCCTCGACCGGGTCACCCCAGCGGATGACGACGTTGTGCTTGAACTCGGCGGCTGTGACGACGTTGTCCTCGCGGTTGGGCGGCACCGGTGTGAAGGGCGCGGTCCCGACGCTGGCGTCCCCGGGGCCTCCGGCGCCGTGACCGGGGCCCTCGGCCGCTGCAGCCACCGGTGTGGCGAGCCCGCCGATGACGAGCGCTCCGGCGCCGACGACCGAGCCCTTGAGCACGGACCGCCGTGCGATGGCCGTCGCGACGATGTCCGCCATCTCGGGGTTGGCGCTCTGGTTGGGCACGGGCTGGTCGCACGCGTTGCCGCACTTGAACTGGCACGTCAGGTGGCTGCGGGAGCCATGGCGCGCGCCAGCGCTGAAGAGGGGAAGACGTTTCGGGGTCACGCGATACTCCTCGTCGAGGTCTTCGCTCACCCGGCAGATCGGGGGAGCCGTCCGTGACCCTAGGGACTGAGAAGGACCTCCCCGGTGTGCGCGCCGTTGCGCGCCGGTGAACAGGGGGTGTCGAGTTGGTCGTCCGTCCTTGCCGGCAGGGACGGGTCGGCGACCTGGACGGGGACAGGGACGCCGTCAAGGACGAGGACGCCGCGCCCGGGATGGCGCTGGCGCGCTGCCTCCACGCGCACGCCGAGCACCTCGCCGTCAGTCGGTGAGCTCGGCGAGAGGATGATGCCGGTGCCATGCCGGGCGAGCTCGGGAACGAGCCCGCGGTAGAGGCTCGTGGCACGCCGTGCGTCGACGGTGGCGACACACCATGCGCCGGAGCCGTCGAGGTCGTGGTGCAGGTCGAGGACGACCGCTTCCGCGGGGGTGCCGTCGAGTCCCTCGGCGTCATCGACGAGCACGGACAGGTCGGGATGAGTGCGGTGCAGCACGCGCAGCTGGTGACCGTCGCTCGCCGGCAGGAGGTGAAGATGCCGTATGCCGCTCAGCCGGCCCAGCGGCGTGCGCCGGGTCGCGATCACCGCCGTTGGGTGTCCTGCGGTGGCCAGCTGTCGCGCCAGCGTCGCCAGCGCGGTGGTGCGGCCGCTGCGGGGACCGCCCACGATGACGACCCGGTGTCCGTGCCTTCGGCCGTCGAAGCCGACCGGTCCGACATCGTCGCCACCGAGCCCGACGCTGACCCGGTCGCGGGTGGGCGGGGGAAGCTGGTCCCAGCCCACCGTGGGTGGAAGGGGAGCGACGCGCCATGGCAGCCGTGCCGGATCGACGTCCGAGGTTGCGTGAAGACGCTCGGCCACGTGCGCTGTGGTGCGGGTCTGGCTGTCGCTCGTCGGATCCGGGCCGACGTGGGCGAGCTGGAGGTGGTGGCCTGTCGCCACGTCGATGGCCCGGCCGGCACCGCGATGTCCTTGGGCCTGAGCCGGCGAGAGCCCGGCGAGGGTGAGATCGAGCGGGTCGGGCATGGGCAGGACGAGTCGGTGCTGCACGTGGCTCGCCAGTCGCCCGGAGA
>DASUQN010000307.1:0-2343 GCA_036280515.1 Intrasporangium sp.
GGCTGCAGCGCAGGGGACGGCCCACCGCCCGGCCGCTCCGAGCTTGGAGGGCCGGATCCGCGCGGCCAGGCGCGGACTGGCCCACGCGAAGGCCAGCGCCGCGCCGATCATCAGGCCCATGACATGCGTGTCGGTGCCGTAGTACACGCGCGTGGCATCCGACCCCGGCTCGAGCAGCACCGCCATCAACCAGGTCGAGACCGCGGCGATGCCGAGGGCCACGGCAACGCGGGTTCGTGCCGCCAGGAACGTGACGAGGAGCAGCGTGAGGCCTGGCCAGACGAGGTAGAACTGCTCCTCGACGGCGAGCGACCAGAAGTTCATGAACAGCTGTGGAGCCGTCTGGTCGAAGTAGCTCGACCCTGCCGTGATCTCGACCCAGTTGGTCGAGAAGGTCAGCGCCCCGACGATCTGTCGGCCGACGTGCACGAGCAGGTCGCCGCTCACGAGTCGTGCGATGAGCGTGCTGAGGGTGACCGTGACGACGAGCGCGGGCAGCAGCCGGCGGGCCCGCCGCGCCCAGAAGTCCCCGAAGGCGATCCGTCCGCTGCGCTCGTGCTCGCGGACGAGCAACGTCGTGATGAGGAAGCCGGAGACGACGAAGAAGACGTCGACGCCGAGGAAGCCGCCGGGCAGCCACGAGGCGTTGAGGTGGAAGACGAGGACGGCCACGATCGCGAGGGCACGGATGCCGTCGAGTCCCTCGATCCGGCCGCCGTGATGTGGGCTCCCGGGCGATGCCGACATACCCGGACCCGGCCGCGGCTGCGTCGCCGTGACCGAACCTGGGGCGCGGTGGGCCACTCGGGGTGTGGCCGAGGTCGTCACGTGGCTCCCTTCGCGTCTGCGACGGGGGGCTGGCCGGAGCCGGTCCCGCTTGTGAGCATAGGGACGCGTGGGGACGGTGGGACGGAGGCGCGCAGGACGACTACCTTCATTCCGTAGGCCGCTCGGCTCGCCTCCGGCGTGGGCCCGGTCCGTTGGGTGGTCACGGCCCCAACGTGGAGCCCCGGTCGTACCGTGTCCCGCATGAGTCAGGTGTCGCGCGTGACCATCTTCGTCCGTGGCCGGGTGCAGGGCGTCGGCTTCCGGTGGTGGGCCCGGGCACGCGCGCTCGAGCTCGGACTCGTCGGCCACGCCCGCAACCTGGCTGACGGGCGGGTCGAGGTCGTCGCCCAAGGTGATCCCCAGGCGGTTCAGCAGCTCGAGGAGCTGCTCCGCGAGGAGCCGACGACCACCCGGCGGCCGGGCTACATCGAGTCCGTCGTCGTGCAGGTCGGCAGCACGCGCGAGGACCTCATCGGCTTCGTCGAGCGCTGACCACCGGTCGGTGCGATCGCTCCGGCCTCCGTCCCCCTCGGCAGGACGGATGGCCGTGGTCCGCCCCTCGGTCGTCGGTCCTGCGAGCGGAGGCGGCTCGCCTAGCCTGTTGCGGTGACCGAGCCGGAGATGGAGCCCCAGGTGCCCGCCGAGCTGCTACGGCTCAGGAGCAGCATCGACAACATCGACGCTGCGCTCGTGCACCTACTCGCCGAGCGGTTCAAGTGCACGCAGCAAGTCGGGCGGCTCAAGGCCGAGCGGAACCTGCCGCCGGCGGACCCGGCCCGAGAAGAACGGCAGATCGCGCGATTACGAGCCCTCGCCGACGAGGCGGGGCTCGACCCGGTCTTCGCGGAGAAGTTCCTGAACTTCATCATCGCCGAGGTCATCCACCACCACGAGCGGATCGCCTCCGGCGACGAGTGGCCCGAGCGACCCGAGTGACTGACATCGCAACACGCCCGGCTCCTCGAAACCGCCCAGCGTTGCAGCAGGTGTGAGCTGTGAGGAGCCGGGTGTGTTGCGTCAGTAGAGGGTGGCGTTCTGGCGCTCCTCGAGGGCCTGGTCGTAGTCCCGGGCCTCCTGCTGCGACCCGAACCCGCCCGCCTCGAGCGTCATCTGGCCGGCGGTGGGAACCGACGCGGGGTCCGGCCATGCGTTGGGTTCCCACAGGCGCGACCGCTTGATCGCCCGCGCGCACTGGAAGTAGACCCGCTCGACGGTCACGAGGAGGACCGAGGCGGGCAGCACGCCGCTCACCTCGTGTCGGCCCAGCTCGTCCGGATCGGTCGACACGACGGCGGTGCCCCGCACGCGGAGCTCATGTCCAACACCTGGCACAAGGAAGAGCAGCCCGACACGGGGGTCGGCGACGAGGTTGCGGAGCGTGTCGAGCCGGTTGTTGCCACGGCGGTCGGGGATGACGAGGGTCCGCTCGTCCCGCACTCGGACGAACCCGGGGCCGTCACCCCGAGGGGACTGGTCGAGGCCGCCCTGGCCCACCGTCGACACGACGCAGAAGGG
>DASUQN010000308.1:0-2426 GCA_036280515.1 Intrasporangium sp.
CCGGCTGCCTTCATCTCGTTCACGACCGCCATGGCCAGCGGCCCGCGCCCGCGGAACCACTCCTCGGTGTGGTCGCCCACCCACTGCTGATTGAAGTAGAGGAGGTACTCGGCCACGACTGCTCCTTCTGCTCGGGCGGACCCAGGTGGTCCGCGCTTATACCTACCCCACGAACGGCGACAGGCGAATCCGACACGGTTGTCCCGGCGTCCTGCCCGCGCCGTGGACCCCCGTCTACGGCGCGGGTGATGCGCTCCTGCGGGAGGAGCGCGACGATGCGGTCGGCGAGAGCGAGCACAGCGGCATACCTCTCGATGGAGAGGAAGCCTGACCGCACGGCTCAGCCGACGGTGATGGTTGGGGCGCCCGCGGACTCCTCGTCGACCGGCTCCCCCATCTCCTCGGCAAGGCGCATGGCCTCCTCGATGAGCGTCTCGACGATCTGGCTCTCGGGGACGGTCTTGATGACCTCGCCCTTGACGAAGATCTGGCCCTTGCCGTTGCCGGACGCGACGCCGAGGTCCGCCTCGCGTGCCTCTCCGGGACCGTTGACGACGCAGCCCATGACGGCCACGCGCAGCGGGACGGTGAGACCCTCGAGGCCGGCCGTCACCTGGTCGGCGAGGGTGTAGACGTCGACCTGTGCACGGCCACACGAGGGGCACGAGACGATCTCGAGCTTGCGCGGCTTGAGGCCAAGGGACATGAGGATCTGGTTGCCGACCTTGACCTCCTCGACCGGCGGCGCCGAGAGGGAGACGCGGATCGTGTCGCCGATGCCCTTGGAGAGCAACGCACCGAAGGCCGTGGCCGACTTGATCGTGCCTTGGAACGCGGGGCCGGCCTCGGTGACGCCGAGGTGCAGTGGCCAGTCGCCGCGCTCGGCGAGCAGCTCGTACGCACGCACCATCGTCACGGGGTCGTTGTGCTTGACCGAGATCTTGAAGTCGTGGAAGTCGTGCTCCTCGAAGAGGCTCGCCTCCCACACGGCCGACTCGACGAGGGCCTCGGGGGTGGCCTTGCCGTATTTCTCGAGCAGCCGCTTGTCGAGGGAGCCGGCGTTGACGCCGATGCGGATCGAGACGCCCGCCTCCTTGGCGCGGCGGGCGATCTCGCCGACCTGGTCGTCGAACTGGCGGATGTTGCCCGGGTTGACGCGGACGGCGGCGCACCCGGCGTCGATGGCCGCATAGACGTACTTCGGCTGGAAGTGGATGTCGGCGATGACCGGGATCTGTGACTTCCGGGCGATGGCCGGCAGGGCCTCGGCGTCGTCCTGACTGGGGCAGGCGACGCGGACGATGTCGCAGCCAGTGGCGGTCAGCTCGGCGATCTGCTGGAGCGTGGCGTTGACGTCCGTCGTCGGTGTCGTCGTCATGGACTGCACCGAGATCGGGAAGTCGCTGCCGACGCCCACCTTGCCGACCCGGATCTGGCGAGTCCTGCGCCGGGGAGCGAGCACGGGGGCCGGGGCCGAGGGCATGCCGAGGGAGACACTCATGATCGCCATTATCACCCGGACTCCGGGTGCCCTTGGTCATCAGGTTTGGCCCGAGAGGTCAATGGGCACGGTGATCGCACGCGACGACGTCGCCGGCGACCAGCGCGGACGACGCGGCGCGGAGGCGAGGAGGACGCTGGTGAAGGCCTTGGTCTGGCACGGGAAGCGCGACGTGAGGGTGGATCAGGTCCCGGATCCCACGATCCAGGAGCCGACCGACGCGATCATCAAGGTCACCTCGACCGCGATCTGCGGCTCCGACCTGCACCTCTACGAGGTGCTCGGCGCCTATCTCACCCCGGGGGACATCCTGGGCCACGAGCCAATGGGGATTGTCGAGGAGGTCGGGTCCGACGTCACCCACATCAAGCCCGGCGACCGCGTGGTCATCCCGTTCAACATCTCGTGCGGACACTGCTGGATGTGTGAGCGGGATCTGTACGCACAGTGCGAGACGACCCAGCAGCGGGACCAGGGCAAGGGGGCGGCGCTGTTCGGCTACACGAGCCTCTACGGGGCCGTGCCCGGGGGTCAGGCGGAGTACCTGCGCGTGCCGCAGGCGCAGTTCGGGCCGATCCCGGTGCCGGAGGGGCCGTCCGACCAGCGATTCCTCTACCTCTCGGACATTCTGCCCACGGCGTGGCAGGGGGTGAAGTTCGCCGACGTCACGCAGGGCGGCACCTTGGCCATCGTCGGCCTAGGTCCGGTCGGGCAGCTCGCCGCGCGGATCGGCAAGCACCTCGGCGCCGAGCGTGTCATCGGCGTCGACCTCGTCGCCGACCGTCTGGCCCTGGCTGCAGAGCACGGGGTGGACACGCTCGATGTCAGCGCCGTCGACGACGTCGCCGGGGCCCTCATCGAGATGACCGACGGCCGGGGACCCGACAGTGTGGTCGAGGCGGTCGGAATGGAGGCGCACGGCTCC
>DASUQN010000309.1:0-4910 GCA_036280515.1 Intrasporangium sp.
GGGTCGGGGAACGTCAACGCCCTCGACGTGATCCGGGCCATCACCCGGGAGCCAGCAAGCCTCGAAGCCCTCACCAAGGAGCTGCACCGGGTGCGCGGCGCCAGCCGGGCCCTGGACAACCACACGGATCGCGCTGTGGACCAGGCGCGTTCGCTGCAGCCGGACTCGCCGGCTGCAGCATTCACTGCCCGTTCGGCGGTCGAGCAGCTGGCCGTGGCCATGCAGGCCGCCCTGCTCGTCGAGCACTCCCCCGGTGTCGCCGACGCGTTCATCGCCAGCGGGGTCGGGGGCGGCCACGGCCACACCTTCGGCACGCTTCCGGGCGACCTCGCGGGGGCCACGGGTCCCATCCTCGACCGCATCGGCTGAGGTCAGCTCTCGGCGAGGCGCTTCTTCTCGAGCTCGACGTCGAAGTCGGCCTTGGGCCACTGGAGGTCCATCTCGCGCAGCGCCTCGAGGAGCAGCTGCTGGACGGCGAGGCGGGCATACCACTTGCGGTCCGAGGGCACGACGTGCCACGGGGCGCCCACGGTCGAGGTCTTGTCGAAGACCGCCTGGTAGGCCTCCATGTAGTCCAGCCAGTGGCCGCGCTCGTCCACGTCGCCCGGGTTGAACTTGTAGTACTTGTCGGGGCGTTCGAGCCGCTCCATCAGGCGCGCCTTCTGCTCGTCCTTGCTGATGTGAGTCATCACCTTGACGACCGTGGTGCCGCTCGCGATGACCCGGCGCTCGAACTCGTTGATGCGCGCGTAGCGCTTGGACCAGACGTCCTCCGGCACGAGGTCATGCACGCGCGCGATGAGCACGTCCTCGTAGTGCGAGCGGTCGAACACCCCGAGCAGGCCCGGGTCCGGCAGGGCCTTCTCGATGCGCCAGAGGAAGTCATGGGCGAGCTCCTCCTCCGTCGGTGCCTTGAAGGCGGTGGCCTTGACACCCTGGGGGTTGACCGAGAGGACGTGGCGCATGATGCCGCCCTTGCCGGACGTGTCCATGCCCTGGACGACGAGGAGCAAGGCCCGCTTCGAGCCTGCCGTCGACTCCGCCCACAGCCGCTCGAGCAGGTCGGCCAGCTCCTCCTCCGACGACTTCAGGGCCGCCTTGCCGGCGATCTTGTCCCCAGTGAAGGCGGGAGTCGATGAGGGGTCGACATCCGCGAGCACGAAGCCCTTCTCGACGTGCAGCGCATCCGCGAAGCCCCCGAGCGGCTGGACACCGTCGTCCACCATCTCCTCGGCGCGCTCCGCGACCTCTCGCTCCTCGTCAGCCTTCTCCTTCGACTCGAGCGCATCCGCGTCAGCCTGTGCGCCGCTCGTGCCGGCCCTGCCGCTCTTCAGATCACCCTTGTGCTTCTTGCCCTTGCCCATGTCGCCATCCTGTCGGATCCGGGCGCCTCACTGCGGGAAGCGCGGCCACCTACTGTTGGTCCATGCGCTTGCTCGTACCCGGTGCCAGTGGCCTCACGCCAGGCGAGGAGCTGGACCTCGACAGACTCGCCGCGGCCTACGCGGTCCCAGGCGACCCGTGGCTGCGCTGCAACATGGTGACGACGCTCGACGGGGCGGCCAACGGCCCCGACAACAGGTCCGGCTCCATCAACACCGAGGCGGACCACGTCGTCTTCGAGCTGCTCCGTGCACTGAGCGACGCCGTCATCGTGGGAGCCGGCACGATCCGGGTCGAGGGCTACTCAGCCATCGCAGTCCCTCCAGAGCTCCAGGCCTTCCGAGAGCGTGCCGGGATCGCTGCAGCACTCCCCCTCGTCACCGTCAGCCGAGCCGGATTCGTTCCGCCGACCCTGAACGGTGCTCCTCACGGCGACGTCCTGCTCGCAACGAGTGCCTCCGCGCCAGGGATCGCCGACGCTCGAGCGGCCCTCGGGGACGACCACGTCCTCGTCTGCGGCGAGGACGACGTGGACCTCGGCGACCTGCTCGGGCAGCTCCACGCCCGCGGCTGGAGGAGCCTGCTCACGGAGGGCGGTCCGCGCCTGACGGCTTCGTTCCTCGCGGCCGGCCTCCTCGACGAGCTGTGCTTCACCATCGCCCCGCGGCTCGTCGGGGGCGACCACCCACGGCCGGTGGGGTCCGATGCGGCACCGCTCGACCTCGAGCTCGCAGTCCTCGTCGAGCAGGACGGCACCCTCATGGGTCGCTGGTTCACCCGTCGCTAGGCCGGGTCCGCTCCAGCGGCACCGGCGCGCCCGACAGCCCCGCAGCGAAGGACGACACCACCGACTCCCACCGCTCGGAGTCGTAGTTCCACTCGCGGCAGTGCCGCGCCAGGTGCCACGGCTCGAACCGGACGATGTCCGGTCGCCGCTCCGCCAGGGCGGCCGCGGGCGCGAAGGGGACGACGGTGTCTCCGGTCGAGTGGACGAGCAGGATCGGGACGTCGAGCTCGTCGGCCCGGGCCACCCAGTCGGTGTGTGCGAGGTCGATGGGTTCGATGAGCCCGACCAGCGAGCGTCCGCGTCTCGAGCCCATCAGCCCTCGCGCCATCCGAACGAGCGGGCCCGGCAGGTGGTTGAGACGGCCGTGGTGGCGCAGCACCGCATCCCAGTCGATGACCGCGGAGTTGAGGCACACGCCGACGATGCGATCAGCATGGCGAGAGCGGCGGAGCGTCTGCAGGACGATCGCCCCGCCCATCGACCAGCCGAACAGGACGATCCGCTCGGCCCCCTCGGCGACGGCGGTCGCGATCGCCGCCTCGACGTCCCGCCACTCCGAGAGGCCGAGGTTGTACCGGCCGTCGGGGCCACGTGGCGCGTCCCGGTCGTTGCGGTAGGCCGCGACGAGGCAGGTCCACCCCGCGGCACGCAGCACCGGGACGGCTCGGAGCGTCTCCTCCTTGCGGGCTCCGCGACCGTGGACGAGCACGGCCCAGTCGCGGCCCGATGCCGACTCGTCGGGTCGCACGATCCAGCCGGGCAGCGCACCGACGTCCGAGGTGACGACGACGTCCTCGTCGGGCAGGCCCATGCTGACGCTCGGCCGATCCCAGTAGTAGTACTGGTTCCAGCGGGCCGGGCCGACGCCGAGCGTCCCGCGGTCGACGGCGAGGAGCTCTCGTCGAACGGTCGCCGCAGCCTCGTCGCGCTCGATGATCTGCCCGACCCGGGCGTGCCCCGCTCCCCCGTCGAGCCAGACGCCGTAGCGTCCCGGCACGTCCGGGTCGGGGCCCGCGGCGAAGGTGACGGACTCGTCGTCGTGCGCGACGATGGCGACGTCGTCCGGCTGGAGCTCGTCCGGGGTGAGCACCCGACGCGCGAACCAGGCGGCCGCCGCGACGGACCCGGCCGCCGCGCCGACGGCGGAGCCCCCACCGGCCGCGCCTGCGATGAGGACGGGGCGGGTCACCAGCTGACGAACCTTCACGCGGCCATCGTGCCAAAGTCGCTCGCCGTCCAACGGCGGCCCACCGGGAAGGGCCGTCGAGCGTTCGGCCAGGTACGAGCGCAGGCCGGCTCAGCGGCATACGGCACAACACGGCGTATGCCGCTGGGGACCTCACGACGTAACGTCTCCGTAAGGCGCCTTCCGTCGGTGACGGGCACAAACGGCGCACGGGTCACGTTGGGAGTGACATGAAGAGCGACAAGACCTATGCCGTCCAGCACACCGACGACCAGTGGCGCGAGCGACTGACGCCGGCGGAGTTCCAGGTCCTGCGCCAGGCAGGCACCGAGGCGCCGTTCCGGGGCGAGTACACCGACACCAAGACGGAGGGCGTCTACTCGTGTCGCGCGTGCGGGACGGAACTGTTCCGCAGCGACACGAAGTTCGAGTCGCACTGTGGCTGGCCGTCGTTCTACGCGCCGCTCGCCGGCGACACGGTCGAGTACATCGAGGACCGCAGCCACGGCATGCGCCGCGTCGAGGTCCGCTGCGCGACGTGTGGATCGCACCTCGGCCACGTCTTCGAGGGCGAGGGCTACGACACACCCACCGACCAGCGATACTGCATCAACTCGATCAGCCTGCGCCTGGAGCCGGCCACCGAATGAGGTGAATGAGTCCGTATGCCGCTGGGCTCGCCAGGAGCCCAGCGGCGGCGGGGTGCGGGGTGCTCTGCGTGACGCGGGTTCGCCTATCCTCGCGACATGGGCACCGAGGACTTTCGGGTCGGGGACGCGGAGCGTCGTGCGGCGATGGACCTGCTCGCCAAGCACCACGAGGCCGGGCGGCTCGACTCGTTCGAGTACGAGGACCGGCGCGGGCGGGCCGCCGACGCCGTGACGCGTGGGGATCTGGACGTGCTCTTCACCGACCTTCCGGCCCTCGCCCCCGACGGCTCGGAGCTCGAGCGGCGCGCGTCGTCGCAGGTCGGGCCGGCCCGGAGTGGCGGGAGGCGGGTCAGGGACACGCTCCTGGCGCTCACCCCGTTCATCGCCCTGGGCCTGTTCTTCCGGACCGGGTCGTGGGGGTGGTTCCTGCTCATCCCGGTCGTCGCGATCGTCACCAACGGCTTCTTCGACGACTGAGGCGGGCGCTCCGCTCGATGCTCAGCTGGTCAGATGCTCAGCGCAGGTTGGCGACGAGCTCCTTGGCCTCGACCTTGGGCCCGGTGAAGAAGGGGACCTCCTCACGGACATGGTTGCGGGCCCGGGACGCGCGCAGGTCGCGCATGAGGTCGACGATCCGGTGCAGGTCGTCCGCCTCGAAGGCGAGCAGCCACTCGTAGTCCCCGAGGGCGAACGACGCGATGGTGTTGGCGCGGACGTCGGGGTAGTCGCGGGCCATCTGGCCGTGCTCGCGGAGCATATCGCGGCGGTCCTTGTCCTCGAGCAGGTACCAGTCGTAGGAGCGGACGAACGGGTAGACGCAGACGTACTTGCGTGAGACCTCCTCGGCCATGAAGGCCGGGATGTGGCTCTTGTTGAACTCAGCCGGACGGTGCAGGGCGGCTGA
>DASUQN010000310.1:0-6253 GCA_036280515.1 Intrasporangium sp.
GGGTCATCCTGCTCCTTGTCACGCAATCAGTCGGTGCACGACCGTGTCGGCGAGCAACCGGCCCTGTCGGGTCAGCACGACCCGGCCGCCGCCCACCGCCGCAGACCCCTCAACGAGTCCGTCGGCGATCAGGCCCGCCACGGCCGCACGTCCTGATACTCGCAGGTAATCAAGGGAAAGTCCCTCGATGATCCGTGTGCCGAGCAGCACAGTCTCGTCGTAGCGCTGGTCCCCGGTCAGGGTCTCCCGGCCCTGCGCCGGCGACACCCCGGCCGCGAGCCTGGCCGCGTAGGCAGCGGGGTGCTTGACGTTCCACCAGCGCACGCCGCCGACGTGGCTGTGCGCACCCGGACCGATCCCCCACCAGTTGGCCTCCGACCAGTAGGCGACGTTGTGCCGGCACCGGGCCTGCTCCGACCGGGCCCAGTTGCTCACCTCGTACCAGTCGTAGCCGGCCGCCGACAGCACCTCGTCCGCGAGCTCGTACTTGTCCGCCTCGTCGTCGTCCTCCGGCATCGGGACGAGGCCGCGCCGGACCTGGGCGGCCAGCTTCGTCCCCTCCTCGACGACGAGCGCGTAGGCGGAGACGTGGTCCGGCTCCAGCGCGATGGCCACGTCGAGGCTGCGCCGCCAGTCGTCGAGCGACTCCCCCGGCGTCCCATAGATGAGGTCGACGCTGACCTGCATCCCGGCTGCTCGGACCGCATCGACCGCCCGCGCGACGTTGTCCGGGTCGTGGGTCCGCTCGAGGGTCGCGAGCACGTGCGGCATCGCGGACTGCATCCCGAGCGACACCCGGGTGAAGCCTCCAGCCGCGAGCTCGGCGAGCGAGTCCGGCGTCACGGAGTCGGGGTTGGCCTCGGTCGTGACCTCCGCGCCGGGTGCGAGACCAAAACGAGTCCGTATGCCGCTGAGCACCCTCACGAGGTCAGCTGACCTGAGCATCGTCGGAGTCCCGCCACCGACGAAGACCGTTGACACCGTGGGCGCCCCGTCCCCGAGGACCGTCTGGGCGAGGTCGAGCTCAGCGAGGGCGGCATCGGCATAGGTGTCGACCCCGATCGACGGCCCCGACCCGTCCCGGGCAGCCAGCTCGGTCAGCGTGTAGGTGTTGAAGTCGCAGTAGCCGCACCGGACCCGGCAGAACGGCACGTGCACGTAGATGCCCAGATCCGAGGTGGCGAGGCCCGCCAGGGCCGAGCTCGGGAGCTTGCCCGACGCGGGCGGGGCGTCTCCGTCGGGGAGCGAGCTGGGCGGCATACGGCCATTGTCTCAGGCGAGCAGGGCGCCCGCGGACACGCGCGCACGGGCGGGAGGGTCACCCCGAGTGCGTCGTGACGCCGTAGCGGGCCCGCGCGGCGAGCGCCCAGCGGGCCGCAGGGACGCTGACGAGTGCGATGCCGACCATGATGCCGGCGAGCATGAGCCACCCGCGCTCGCCCTGCTCGACGCAGAAGAACGTCACGATGGGCGGGCCAATGACCGCCATGACCGAGAAGCCGAGTCCGGCGAAGCCCTGGTACTGCCCTTGGCGCTCGTGCGGGGCGAGCCCGAGCTGGAGGCCCCACTGGCCTCCGGAGCCGATCATCTCGCCGACGACGTGGACCAAGGAGCCGGCGACGAGCACGGCGATGGCGATCCAGTAGCTGCCGCGCGCCGCAACCGCGACGATGGCGAACCCGGCTGCGATCCAGAGGGATCCACGCACGAGCGCCTTCGCGCCGGCTTCCACGGAGTCGGACCGCCGCGAGAAGCGCACCTGGAACAGCGCGACCATCGCCGTGTTGACGATGAGGAGCACCGCGACCATGACCGTCGGAGCCTCGGTGTGCTCGGAAATGTAGAGCGCCAGGCCGAGCTCCATGACGAAGAAGTGCAGGGCGTAGAGGCCCGTCAGGGCGGTGATGACGACATACGGCCAGTCGCGCAGGACTGCGAGGCGAGGCTCGCCCGCGGAGCGCTCGTGCGTCGGCAGGTGCGGCAGCCGTCTGCTGTTCCACGCCGCGAAGGCGGTGAAGACAGCGTTGAGCACGAAGACCGCCACGTAGGCCCACGCCTCGTCGACGATCAGGGCGAGACCCCCGAAGACGGAGCCGAGGCCAAGGGCGGAGTTGGTCACGGCGCGCAGGTAGGCCTTGAAGAGCACACCCCGGCCACCCGTCGCGAGCTGGGCGATGACTCCCTGGTTGACCGCGCCGGCGCCCCGCTCGAAGAACGCGAGTACGCCGAGCAGGACGGCGAGCACCAGCGGAGAGCGGGCGAACACGGGCGGGGCGCTGAACAGCGCCGCACCGGTCATGAAGAGCGTGAGCATCTCTCGCGGACCGCGGGTGTCACCGAGGTGGCCGGCGGGGACCTGCACGACGATCCCGACGAGGGCCCCCACCGACATGGCGAGAGCGACCTCCGTGGGGCTGAAGCCGACCTGGCGGGTGAAGTAGAGCGCGCTCGTCGTCAGCACGGCCCCGGCCCCGAACCGGTTCGCGAAGGAGCTGAGAGCGAGGATCCGCAGGTCCGGGTCGACGGGAATCCCCCGTTGGGTGAGCTTCTCACCACGGATCGTGTCCGCAGCCGTCGTCATCGCCTCGCCTCCCATAAGTATCTTGATGTCAAGATATCTTGTGGTCCCGAGGGCGGGGCAAGCGATTAATCCGGATCGCTTATCGTCGTAAGGGTGTACCAACCAAGCTGGATCGACCTGAGCGGCGTCGTCAACATGCGCGACCTCGGCGGTCTGCCGACTGCGGGCGGCGACGTCGTCCGCCATCGCCGCCTGCTGCGGTCCGACAACCTGCAGGACCTGCCAGCGCGCTCGGTCACGGCGCTGCTCGAGGAGTACCGAGTCACCGACGTCGTCGACCTGCGCACCCACGTCGAGGTGGCCAAGGAGGGTGACGGACCGCTCCGCGCCACGGCCGTGCGCCATCACCACTTCACCCTCTACCGCGAGGACACCCACGAGTCGGGCATCCCGGCAGCAGAGCGCGCCCTGCCGTGGGAGCGGGACGAGGCCGCGGCTGCTGCGAGGCGTGGCGAACGCGAGAAGCGCGGGCACAGCCACGACGAGTTCTGGTCCGAGCACTACCTGTCGTACCTGTCGACCCGCCCGGACTCCGTTCTCGCCGCCCTGCACGCCATTGCCGGCAGCGAAGGGGCCGCCATCGTCCACTGCGCCGCGGGGAAGGACCGGACCGGCACCATCGTCGGGCTCGCCCTGAAGATGGTGGGCGTGCCTGATGACGTCGTCATCGCCGACTTCGCCGCGTCGGCGCAGAAGGTCCCGTTGATCCTCGAGCGGCTGCGCCTCAAGCCTGCCTACGCCGAGAACATGAGGAACAAGACGGTGGCGCAGCAGTCACCGACGACCGAGACCATGCGGTTGCTGCTGGGCGCGCTCGAGGCGCGCCACGGCGGCGTCCATGGCTGGCTGAGCAGCCAGGGCTGGGCCCGGTCGGACACCGACCGGATGCGCCACAAGCTCCTCGACTGAACGCGCGCCCCCCTTGCCGGTTCGAGGTACGCGTTCGCTCTGGAGAGCGATGCGCAACCTCGAACCGGCCCGTGGAGGGTCACTCACCGGCGTACGTCCCGAAGCTCCAGCGGTTCCCCTCGGGGTCTGCGATGGAGAAGCCGCGCGAGCCGTAGTCCGTGTCCTCCATTGGCCGCACGACCTGAGCCTCAAGCTCCCGAGCGCGGGTCCACACCGCGTCGGGGTCATCGACGACGACGTAGATGTTGGCCCCTCCCCGAGGCGTCGCGAACGCGTCGTCCTCCTTGCCGCGCGAGTGGACCATGACGCGGCCGCCCTCCGGCCAGACCATCTCGCTGTGCATCACCGTGCCATCGTCCTCCGCGACGACGACACCGTCGTCGAACCCGAGTGCGCGCAGCCAAGCCCTCGCCTCCAAGGCGTCGTCGTAGGCGATGCCCGCCCAGATGTTGTGGTCGGTCCGAGTCGTTGTTCCGTCTGTCTGCGTAGCCATGCCCTCACGGTCGCACTCTGAGCCGGGCTGGGTCTTGGACGAAAGCGAACCCGGGGCGGAGGCTGATCAGTCCGTATGCCGCTGGGCCGGCTCGGTCTCGCGAGTGGCGTTCGCGAGGGTGTCCTGGCGCCGCCACCGCGCAGGCGACGTCCCGGCGAGGGCGCGCCAGTCACGGGTCAGGTGGCCCTGGTCCGCATAGCCGCACTGAACGGCGACCTCGGCGAGCGGTGCGCTCCCGGCGGCCACGAGCGGCACCGACCGCTCGAAACGGCTCACCTTGGCGACCGCCTTCGGGGTCAGGCCGAACTCGGCTGCGAACTCCAGCTGGAGGTGGCGCATGGACCAGCCCAGCCGGCCCGCCACCTCGCTGATCGCGACCGAGCCGCGAGCGCGGCGGATGAGCCGCCATGCCTCGGCCACCTCGGCGCGGGGACGGCGGTCACCGCCTCCCCCGGTGCGCCCGGCCGCGAGCCGACCGAGAAGGAGACGCTCGACCAGCTCGAAGCGTCGGTCCCACGAGTCAGACTCGTGCAGCCGCTCCCGCAGCCGGTCCGCATCTGCGCCGAGGACGTCGCCGAGCTCGAAGGACCCGTCAACGATCTCCGCCGCCCGGCAATCGAAGAGCGCCCGTGCCGCACCCGGGCGGAGCGCGAGCTGGATGCCGTGCTGGTTGCCGTCGTGGTGGATGCGGGTCGGCGCGGCGGACAGCCCCGCGAGGACGGAGCCGTAGGCGCTCGGGTCACCCAGCGGGCCTGAAAGGGTCAGCGGGGCGTCAAGGGGGATGACGAGCGTGAGCGACCCCGACGGCATACCGACATGCACTCCCGGAGGGAAGCCGGACAGCCGGTAGCCCACCGCACGCTGCACCAACGGCGCGAGGGCCGGGCTGACGACGTGCTCGTGGTGCTCGGCATGGGGCGGCACCAGTCCACCGTAACGGCGCGGTTGACGACGGGCGCGGCTACTTCTTGGCCTGGTCGCCGTCGCTGGAGAGCGCGGCGATGAACGCCTCCTGCGGGACCTCGACGCGCCCGACCATCTTCATCCGCTTCTTGCCCTCCTTCTGCTTCTCGAGCAGCTTGCGCTTGCGGCTGATGTCGCCGCCGTAGCACTTGGCGAGCACGTCCTTGCGGATCGCGCGGATGTTCTCCCGGGCGATGATCCGCGAGCCGATCGCGGCCTGGATGGGCACCTCGAACTGCTGTCGCGGGATGAGCTCCTTGAGCTTGGTCGCCATCATGACGCCGTACGAGTACGCCTTGTCCTTGTGGACGATCGCCGAGAAGGCGTCCACGGGCTCGCCCTGCAGGAGGATCTGGACCTTGACGAGGTCGGCGACCTGATCGCCGTCGGGCTCGTAGTCGAGCGAGGCGTAACCACGCGTCCGCGACTTCAGCTGGTCGAAGAAGTCGAAGACGATCTCCGCGAGCGGCAGCGTGTAGCGCATCTCGACCCGGTCCTCGGACAGGTAGTCCATGCCGCGCAGCTGCCCGCGCTTCTGCTGGCAGAGCTCCATGATCGCGCCGACGAACTCGCTCGGGGACAGGATCGTCGCGCGGACGATCGGCTCGCTCACCGAGGCGACCTTGCCCTCGGGGAACTCGCTCGGGTTGGTGACGTGGACCTCCGAGCCGTCGTCCATCGTCACGTCGTAGACGACGTTGGGCTGGGTCGAGATGAGGTCGAGGTTGAACTCCCGCTCGAGCCGCTCGCGGACGATCTCGAGGTGGAGCAGGCCGAGGAAGCCGCACCGGAAGCCGAAACCCAGCGCCGCCGACGTCTCCGGCTCGTAGACGAGCGCCGCGTCGTTGAGCTTGAGCTTGTCGAGCGCGTCGCGCAGGTCGGGGTAGTCGGACCCGTCGAGCGGGTAGAGCCCGGAGAAGACCATCGGCTTGGGGTCGCGGTACCCGCCGAGCGACTCCTTGGCCGGCTTGCCCGCATTGGTCACCGTGTCACCGACGCGGGACTGACGCACGTCCTTGACGCCGGTGATGAGATAGCCCACCTCGCCCACGCCCAGGCCCTTCGAGGGGATCGGCTCGGGGCTGATGACGCCGATCTCGAGCAGCTCGTGCGTGGCCTTGGTCGACATCATGACGATGCGCTCGCGCGGGTTGAGGTTGCCATCGACGACGCGGACGTAGGTGACCACCCCGCGGTAGGTGTCGTAGACCGAGTCGAAGATCATCGCGCGGGCCGGCGCGTCGGCATCGCCCGACGGGGCCGGGACCTGGCGGACGATCTCGTCGAGCAGCGGCTCGACGCCTGCG
>DASUQN010000311.1:0-2876 GCA_036280515.1 Intrasporangium sp.
AACGACGCCTCGATGGTCGCGGCGAGGGTCAGTTCGAGGTTCTGCCGCGCCAGGACCGGGAGGGCGTACTTGTCGCTGATCACCTCTCCCTGCTCGGTGACCTTGACCTCGCCGTCCACGGTGCCGGACGGCAGCGCCATGATCGCGTCGTACGTCGGCCCGCCGCCGCGACCGACCGATCCGCCCCTGCCGTGGAAGAAGCGCAGCCGGACCCCGTGGCGGCGGGCCACGTCGCGGGCCCGGCGCTGCGCCTTCTGGATCTGCCACTGCGAGGTCGCAATGCCTCCGGACTTGTTGGAGTCGGAGTAGCCGAGCATGACCTCCTGGACGTCGCCGCGCAGGCGCAGCAGCCGGCGGTACGACGGCTCCTCGAACAACGCGTCGAGGATCTCCTCGGTGCGTTCAAGCTCCTCGACCGTCTCGAGGAGAGGCACGAAGCCGATCCGGGCGGTGTCCTCGGCCAGGTCGACCAGGCCGGCCTCGCGGGCGAGCAGCACCGCGGCCAGGACGTCGTCGGCGTCGCGGGTCATCGAGACGATGTAGCTCTCGATCGTCCGTGGACCCAGCGTGTCGAGCGCCCAGCCGATCACGTCGAACGTCTCCGCCGTGACGCGGGCCTCCTCGTCGAGGGGCAGTGGCCGCGGCGCCAGCGGACGACGCCCGGCCAGCTCCTCGGCGAGTACCTGCAGCCGGGAGGGCCGGTCGAGCTCGGCATAGGGAACGGACAGCTCGCCCAGCCGGTCGAGCAGCTGCCCGACGGCGTCGTGGTGCTTCTGGGCATGCTCGCGGACGTCGAGCGTGGCCAGGCCCAGCCCGGTTGCAGCGACGGTGCGGACCAGCCGCTCGAGCCCGCCCCCGGCCAGCAGCCCGCCCTGGTGCGCGAGCACCGAGCCGTGCAGGAGGCGCAGGTCGTCGAGCAGCTCGGTGTCGTCGCGGTAGTCGCGCCCCGGCCGATGGGGCTCGCCGGCGACGATGCGACGCTCGGTGAGCGCGAGCCGGACGTGCACGCACGTCAGGAAGAGCCGATACGGCTCCTGGGCATTGAGGCGGCGGTAGCGGGGCTCGACCTCCGGCAGGCCGGGCAGCAGCTCGTCCACGCGGGCATGGATCTCGGGGTCGATCTCGGACACCTGCTCGCTGATCGACAGGTCGCGACGCAGGGCGTCGACCTTCCGCTGGAGCATCCGGATCCCGTGGGTGGCCTGGAGGTTCAGCACGTCGCGCGTGGTCTCCGGGGTCACATTGGGGTTGCCGTCACGGTCACCCCCCACCCAGCTCCCGAACGACAGCGGGCGGGTGTCCGGAGGCAGTTCGACCCCCCGGTCGGCCAGCTGGTCACGCAGCTCGTCGAGCACGTCGGGCACGGCAGCGGCCGACAACCCCTCGAGGTAGTAGACGATGTTGCGCGCCTCGTCGATGGGCTCAGGCGGTTCGACGCGGATCTCGTCGGTGTGCCAGAGCAGCTCGACGGCCTCCTCCAGCCGTCGGGTGCGCCGACGACCCTCCGGCTCCTCCAGCAGGGCCGCGACTTGACGCAGCTTGTCGATCGTCGACCGGCGCGCGACCTCGGTGGGGTGGGCGGTGAACACCGGACGCACCGCCACCTGCCGAAGCCCCTGGGTGATGTCGTCGACGTCGACACCGGCCTTCTCGATGCGCGCGAGGGCCTGCTCGAGCCAGCCGCCCTCGGCCTCGCTGCGCCGCAGCAGTGCCCGCCCGCGGTGGACCTGCTCGGTGACGTTGGCGAGGTGGAAGTAGGCGGTGAACGCCCGGACCAGCCGGATGGTGGTCTCCAGGTCGAACTCGGGCAGGTCCTCGAGGCGGTCGCCCTTCGAGTGGGCGCGTACCTGCTCCACCAGGTCGAGGAGCTGCTGGCCCTCGGCGCGCGCCAGCGTCTCGCCGAGGATCGTCGTGACCATGCGGATGTCTTTGCGCAGGGCCGTGTCCGGCGCACCGAACGAGTGCGGTGCAGTCGTCATGATCACCCTTGTGTTCCTCGGTTGCCTCGAGTCCACCAGCCTCGGCCGTGGGAGCGCAACGTACCCCGCACGCTTCCTCACCCAAACGTCTGCCCGAACGACCTGAGACGCGATCGATGCTCGATCGGCCAGGGCCAGATCACCCGTCACGGGTGATGTGACGACGATGTGCACCTACATGGATGGGGGCCATGACCGCATTCACGGTGTGGAAGTTCGAGGATCCGGACGGGGCCAAGCACGCGGCGACGCTGCTCAAGAACGCCGAGGTCGACGGCCTGGTGAGGATCCTCGACCACGCGACGGTGACGTGGCCCGAAGGCGCCAAGAAGCCAGAGATCAAGCACGGGCACGAGGACACGATGCGCGCCACGGGTTGGGGGGCGTTCTGGGGGCTGATGCTCGGGGCCCTGTTCACCGTCCCGCTGCTCGGCGTCGCGGCCGGCGCCGGAATCGCCGCCATCAGCAAGGCCACTGAGAAGCTCGGCATCACCGAGGAGCAGCTGGAACAGATCCGCAGTGAGGTCACCGAGGGCACCTCGGCCCTGTTCGTCGTGTCGGAAGAGGGAAACCTCGACCGGCTGGGCGAGCGGTTCCGGGGCGTGGACATGACCCTCGTCCAGACCAACCTGACGCCGGCCGAGCGCGAACTGCTCCTGGAGACCTTCGGCAGCTGAGTCCTGGCGCGGAAGCCGACCTCGACTTCGCCCCGAGATCCAGTGAGCCCCAGGGACCCCGCGGTCCACTCCTCACTAGACTCCAGCGTGGTGTTGCGCAGGCACTTGCGCACGTCCCGCCCCAGTAGCACGTGCGCAAAACTGTAGGCATGGGCTCTGGCCTGCGGGAATGCGCCCCTCCCGGTACCGGACGGAAGGACGTCCGCCCGGAACCGGAAGG
>DASUQN010000312.1:0-2499 GCA_036280515.1 Intrasporangium sp.
CACCGGGATCGAGAAGAACATGGAGTTCCGCACCTGGGTGCAGGGCGTCACGTTCTGCACCCGGATGGACTACCTGACGCCGATGTTCCAGGAGACGGCGTACTGCCTCGCGATCGAGAAGCTGCTCGGGATCACCGACGACATCCCCGAGCGAGCGAGCGTCCTCCGGGTCCTCATGATGGAGCTCACCCGGGTCAGCTCGCACCTCGTGGCCATCGGGACCGGCGGCATGGAGATGGGCGCGACGACGGTCATGACCGTCGGGTTCCGCGAGCGCGAGCGCATCCTCAACATCATCGAGATGGTCACCGGCCTGCGGATGAACAACGCCTACATCCGCCCGGGCGGCGTCTCCCAGGACCTGCCGCCAGGGGCGATCGACGCCCTGCGCGAGATGGTCCCCAAGGTGCGCAAGGGAATCGGCGAGCTCGAGGCCCTGCTCAACGAGAACCCGATCGTCAAGGGCCGCATGGTCGATGTCGGCATCCTCAGCCTCACCGGCTGCATGGCCCTGGGCATCACCGGGCCGGTGCTCCGGTCGACCGGGCTGCCGCACGACCTGCGCAAGAGCGACCCGTACTGCGGCTACGAGACGTACGACTTCGACGTCATCACGCGCACCAGCGCGGATGCCTACGGTCGCCTCCGGATCCGCATCGACGAGATGTACGAGTCGCTCAGGATCGTCGAGCAGTGCACCGACCGGCTGCAGGCGTCCGAGGGCAGCCAGGGCTCCGTCATGATCGCGGACAAGAAGATCGCGTGGCCCGCCCAGCTGGCGCTCGGTGGCGACGGGCTCGGCAACAGCCTCGACCACATCCGCGAGATCATGAGCACCTCGATGGAGTCCCTCATCCACCACTTCAAGCTGGTCACCGAGGGCTTCCGGGTCCCGCCCGGCCAGGCCTACGTCGCCGTCGAGTCGGCCAAGGGCGAGCTGGGCTGCCACCTCGTCTCGGACGGTGGCACGCGTCCCTACCGCGCGCACTTCCGCGACCCCAGCTTCAACAACCTCCAGGCCGTCGCCGCGATGTGTGAGGGCGGCCAGATGGCCGATGTCATCGTCGCCGTTGCCTCGATCGACCCCGTGATGGGAGGAGTGGACCGCTGATGTCCGCCAACGACACGTCCCACGTCTCCGGGCACCTGCACGTCAGCCCGGAGTCCAAGGAGCCGTACGCGCCCGAGGTCCTCGAGCGACTTCGCGCCGACGCCGCCGAGGTCATCGCGCGCTATCCGCAGCAGCGCTCCGCCCTGATCCCGCTGCTCCACCTGGTCCAGTCGGTCGACGGCTACGTCACCGGCAGGGGAGTGTCGCTCTGCGCCGAGCTGCTCGACCTCACCGAGGCCGAGGTCAGCGGCGTCGCCACCTTCTACACGCAGTTCAAGCGCCACCCGAACGGCGAGTACACCGTCGGGGTCTGCACCAACACCCTCTGCGCCATCATGGGCGGCGACCACATCTTCGACACCGTCTCTGCGCACCTCGGTATCGGGCACGACGAGACGACCGAGGACGGCAAGGTCACCCTCGAGCGCATCGAGTGCAACGCGGCGTGCGACTTCGCCCCCGTCGTCATGACGAACTGGGAGTTCTTCGACAACCAGACGCCCGAGACCGCCGTGCAGCTCGTCGATGACCTGCGATCGGGCAACGACGTCAAGCCGACCCGCGGCCCCGACCGGGTGTGCACCTTCAAGCAGGTCTCCCGCGTCCTCGCCGGCTTCCCGGACGGCCTCGCCGACCAGGGGCCGGGCGCGGGCCCCGCCTCGCTGCTCGGCCTTCGCATCGCCAAGGAGAACGGCTGGGTGGCTCCGCAGGGCGACTCCGGCTCCACCTCCGCCAGGTCCTCGACGGACGGGAAGGACGACTCGAAGTGACCGACACGCTGACCCCGATCCTCACCAGGCTCTGGGACGAGCCCCAGTCCTGGACCCTCGCCACCTACGAGCGGCACGACGGCTACAAGGGGCTGCGCAAGGCGCTCGGTATGAAGCCCGAGGAGGTCCTCGACGCGGTCAAGGACTCGAGTATCCGCGGCCGTGGTGGTGCCGGCTTCCCGACCGGCCTCAAGTGGTCGTTCATGAGTCCCCCCGACGGTGGTCCCCGCTACCTCGTCGTCAACGCCGACGAGTCCGAGCCGGGCACGTGCAAGGACATCCCGCTCATGATGGCCAACCCCCATGCGCTCATCGAGGGCGTCATCATCAGCTCGTACGCCATCGGCTGCAACCACGCCTTCATCTACCTGCGCGGCGAGGTCGTCCACGTCTACCGCCGCCTCCTGCGCGCGGTCGAGGAGGCCCGCGCTGCCGGCCACCTCGGTGACGACGTGGGCGGCAAGGGCATCACGGTCAACATCACCGTCCACGCGGGCGCCGGCGCCTACATCTGCGGCGAGGAGACCGCGCTGCTCGACTCGCTCGAGGGCCGCCGCGGGCAGCCGCGACTCAAGCCGCCGTTCCCCGGAGCCGCCGGACTCTATGCGCGGCCGACCT
>DASUQN010000313.1:0-6701 GCA_036280515.1 Intrasporangium sp.
ATACGTCACGGAGCCGGCCAAGTGGGTCGCGGCCCTGCGTGAGGCGACCCGCGAGATCCCGGACTCCCGGCCCATCATCTTCCGCACGGAGATGGCCGCCGGCCACGGGGGCCAGTCGGGCCGGTACGACACGTGGCGCCAGTGGGCGTGGGAGACCGCCGTCCTCATCGGCCTCACCTGAGCGGGCGTCAACGCTCGCGCGCGAGCGGACTGAGCGGCATACCACTGCCGTATGCCGCTGAGCCGGCACCCGCTGCACACGCGCCCTTCCAGCCGGGCCGGCAGCGCCTCGTGGTCGAAGCCCTGCAGTCGGAGCCTCGCGGTCGGAGCCTGAGACGCGGCGTCCCGCTGGGTGGACGCCTCCTAGAATTGCGCCCATGATGTCCACCCTCGACCTGCGCGGACGCACGCTCGACGTGCGCTTCCTGCGTGGGGCGCTGCCCCGCGCGGAGTTCGACGTCACGGCCGCCCTCGAGCAGGTGCGGCCGATCTGCGAGGACGTGGAGCATCACGGGGTGCAGGCGTTGCGCGACCTCGGTGAGCGGTTCGACGGGGTCCGTCCGGAGCACCTGCGGGTGCCGGTCGACATCCTCCAGGCGGCCCTGGACGAGCTGGCCCCGGACCTGCGTGCCGCGCTCGAGGAGTCCATCAGGCGGGCCCGCATCGTCCACGCCGACCAGCGCCGCACCGACACGATGACCGAGGTCGTGCCGGGGGGAACCGTCACCGAGCGCTGGGTCCCCGTCGACCGGGTCGGGCTCTACGTCCCCGGGGGGCTCGCGGTCTACCCGAGCAGCGTCGTCATGAACGTTGTTCCCGCCCAGCTGGCCGGGGTGCGCTCCCTCGCCGTGACGTCGCCGCCGCAGCGGGAGAACACCGGCGTCTTCGCCGCGTACCCGAGCCCGACCATCCTGGCCACCTGCGCGCTCCTCGGCGTCGACGAGGTCTACGCGGTCGGTGGAGCACAGGCGGTGGCGATGTTCGCCTTCGGCTTCGTCGACCACGAGGACGTTCGCGACGGCGTCCCCGTCACGTGCGAGCCGGTGTCGATGGTCACCGGTCCCGGCAACATCTGGGTCGTCGCGGCCAAGCGGCTGCTCAAGGGACTCATCGGCATCGATGCCGAGGCCGGCCCGACCGAGATCGCGATCCTCGCCGATTCCAGCGCCGACGCCGAGCACGTGGCCGCCGATCTCGTCAGCCAGGCTGAGCACGACCCGCTCGCCGCGTCGGTCCTCGTGACCGACAGCGAGGAGCTCGCCGAAGCCGTCGCCCAGGCACTCGCTCGCCGGGTGCCCGCGACGAAGCACGCCGAGCGCGTGGCAGCAGCGTTGCGCGGCAGGCAGTCCCGCATCGTGCTCGTCGACGACATGGACGCCGGTCTGGCCGTCGTCAACGCCTATGCCGCCGAGCACCTCGAGATCCAGACCCACGATGCCAGCGCCGTGGCCGGGGGAGTCCGCAATGCTGGAGCGGTCTTCGTCGGCCCCTACGCACCGGTGAGTCTCGGTGACTACGCGGCGGGGTCCAACCACGTGCTGCCCACGGCCGGCTGCGCCACCCACTCGAGCGGCCTGTCGGTCCAGTCCTTCCTGCGTGGGATCCACGTCATCGAGTACGACGAGGCGGCCCTCCGGGACGTGGCGGGACACGTCGTGACGCTGGCCCAGGCCGAGGACCTGCCGGCACACGGCGAGGCCGTGACGGCTCGCTTCGGCGACGAGGTGCCCGGATGAACGGCTCCGCGGCGACGAGCGAGACACGAGGCGAGGTCGGGGGCCGTCCCGGGAACGAGGTCGAGCGACTGCTGCGTCCCGACCTGCGCGGTCGCACCGCCTACGGGGCGCCGCAGCTGGACGTGCCCGTGTGCCTCAACACCAACGAGAGCTCCTACCCGGTTCCCGATGTGGTCGTCCGGGCCGCCCTCGATGCGCTCGAGGACGACCTCGTCGGCCTCAACCGCTATCCCGACCGCGAGTTCACCGACCTGCGCAAGGCCCTGACGGCATATGTCCAGAGGCAGGCCGGTGTCGTGGTCACCCCCGAGCAGCTCTGGGCGGGCAACGGCTCGAACGAGGTGCTCGCACACCTGGTGCAGGCGTTCGGCGGGCCGGGGCGCACCGCACTCGGCTTCACGCCGAGCTACTCGATGCACCCCATCATCACCGAGACGCTCGGCACGACGTGGGTCGACGGCCTCCGCGAGGCGGAGACCTTCGATCTCACCGCCGCGTCTGCCGCAGCACAGGCTCACCGGCACGACCCGTCGATCGTGTTCCTCTGCTCGCCGAACAACCCCACGGGCACCGCGCTGCCATTCGAGGTCATCGGCGCGGTGCTCGACGCGGCTCCCGACGCCGTCGTCGTCGTCGACGAGGCCTACGCGGAGTTCGCCCGGCCCGGGACGCCGAGCGCCCTGACACTGCTCCCAGACAACCCGCGGCTGGTCGTGACGCGGACCATGAGCAAGGCGTTCGCCTTCGCGGGCGGCCGCCTCGGCTACCTCGTCGCCTCAGCGGAGCTGGTCGATGCGCTCCGGCTCGTGCGGCTGCCCTACCACCTGTCCACCCCGACCCAGACCATCGCGCGCGTCGCGCTCGAGCACGCCGAGCTCATGCTGGCCACCGTCGATGCGATCAAGGCCCAGCGGGACCGCATCGTCAGCGAGCTCGCAGCGCTGGGAGCGACCCCCGTCCCGAGCGACTCGAACTTCGTCCTCTTCGGCGGGCTGCCCGACGAGAAGGCGACGTGGCAGGCGCTCCTCGACCGCGGCATCCTCGTCCGCGACGTGGGCATCCGCCACCACCTGCGGGTCACTGCCGGAACGCCCGAGGAGACGACTCGGTTCCTCGCCGCCATGGCGGAGCTCGCCACAGAACATGTCGGGCCGCTCGCCACCCCGAGCACCATCGATCCACTACCCTTCGAGACCGCCGAGGACGACGCATGACTCCAGGCAGCAGGACCGCCACGATCGTTCGGACGACCAAGGAGTCGTCGATCGAGCTGACCCTCGACCTCGACGGGACGGGGGAGTCCGACGTCTCGACCGGCGTTCCGTTCTACGACCACATGCTGGACTCCCTGGCCAAGCACTCCCTCATCGACCTCAGCGTCAAGGCCACCGGCGACGTCCACGTCGACGTCCACCACACGGTCGAGGACACCGCGATCGTCCTCGGCCAGGCGCTGCGTGAGGCATTGGGCGACAAGGCGGGCATCTCACGCTTCGGCGATGCGACCGTCCCGCTCGACGAGGCGCTGGTCCACGCCGTCGTCGACGTCGCCGGCCGACCCTACGTGGTCCACGAGGGTGAGCCGGAAGGCCAGCAGTACGTCCTCATCGGCGGCCACTTCACCGGCTCCATGACCCGCCACGTCCTCGAGTCGTTCGCCTACAACGCTGGTCTGTGCCTGCACGTCCGCGTCCTCGCTGGTCGTGACCCCCACCACATCGTCGAGGCCCAGTTCAAGGCGGTCGCCCGCGCCCTGCGTTCAGCCATCGCCCGGGACGAACGAGTCACCGGGATCCCGAGCGCCAAGGGAGCGCTCTGAGCATGTCGACGCCACCCCGCGTCGTCGTCCTCGACTACGGCAGCGGCAACGTGCGCTCCGCCGTGCGCGCCCTCGAGCGCGTGGGCGCAGCGGTGGATCTCACGGCCGAACCGCTCGCCGCGCTGGAGTGCGACGGGCTGTTCGTTCCGGGCGTGGGCAACTTCCACGCCTGCATGACCGGCCTCCGCGCTGCGCACGGCCCCCGTGTCATCGGCCGCCGGCTCAGCGGTGGGCGACCTGTGCTGGGCGTCTGTGTGGGCATGCAGGTCATGTTCGACGGCTCGACGGAGCCATCGGACCGCCCGGAGCCCGGCCTGTCCGAGTGGCCCGGTACCGTCGAACGGCTCCCCGCCCCGATCGTCCCGCACATGGGCTGGTCCGAGGTGAAGGTCGGCGAGCGGTCCCGGCTGTTCGCGGGCATCGAGGCTGAACGCTTCTACTTCGTGCACTCCTATGCGGTCCAGGCGTGGGAGCTCGAGGCGACCGGAGCCTTCGCCGCCGTGGCTCCCGTCGTCAGCTGGGCCGAGCACGGCGCCACCTTCGTCGCAGCCGTGGAGAACGGCCCGCTCAGTGCGACGCAGTTCCACCCCGAGAAGTCGGGGGAGGCCGGCCTGCACCTGCTCGAGAACTGGGTGCGCTCGCTGTGACTCGCACGGTGACGGACCATGGACTGGGACGGAGCTCAGCGGGGCAGAGAGCCGGCTTCCCCGCGCAAGCCAGCCCAGCGGCATACGGAATCCACGAATTGTACTGAACCACAAGGAGACTCGACGTGACAGAACGGCCCCGACTGGAGCTACTCCCGGCAGTCGACATCGCCGGTGGGCAGGCAGTGCAGCTCGTCCAGGGAATCGCGGGCAGCGGCGGGCGGTTCGGCGATCCGTGGGAGGCGGCCAAGGCGTGGCAGGACCAGGGCGCGGAGTGGATTCACCTCGTGGACCTGGACGCAGCGTTCGGCCGAGGCAACAACCGGGACCTCATCGACACGATCGTCCGCCGGCTCGACATCTCGGTGGAGCTGTCCGGTGGCATCCGGGACGCTGAGTCCCTCGACGCGGCACTCGCAACCGGCTGTCGCCGGGTCAACATCGGCACGGCCGCGCTGGAGGACCCCGAGTGGACCGGACGGATCATCGGGGAGCACGGCGACCGGGTCGCCATCGGCCTCGACGTGCGGGGGACGACGCTGGCCGCGCGGGGCTGGACCCGTGACGGCGGCGACCTCTGGGAGACGCTCGAGCGGCTCGACCGCGAAGGCTGTGCGCGTTACGTCGTCACCGACGTGAACAAGGATGGCATGCTCCAGGGCCCGAACGTCGACCTGCTGCGCCGGGTGTGCGAGCGGACCGACCGACCGGTCGTCGCCTCCGGCGGGGTCTCGACGCTCGAGGACATCCGGGTGCTTCGCAACCTCGTTGCCGAGGGTGTCGAGGGGGCCATCATCGGGTCGGCCCTCTACCGGGGGGCCTTCACCCTGCCTGACGCTCTCGACCTGGCAGGACGGCCCGGGCGGTGACCACCCCGTTCGCGCACGTCGACGACGAGGGGCGGCCCTCCGACTCCGTCGGCCAGGCCTGGGAGGGCAAGACTATCCCGACGCACGGGTTCGTCGACGACCGCGGGGAGGCCGATCGGGGCCTCGTTGACGCGCTCGTGGCCTGCGCCGACGGACCCACGCCGGAGGCGGAGACCGAGCTGATGGCGCGGGTCGCGGTCTCCCGCTGGCTGGTGCCGGTGGTCGCCGTGCCGACCGAGGTCGACGAGCACGGCGGGCTCGTCACCGACACCCGCAGTGACATGGCAGCGGTGACCTTGACCGCGCCGGACGGCCGACGGGCCCTGCCGATGTTCAGCAGCGTCGAGTCGCTCGCGGACTGGGACCCCGCGGCGCGTCCCGTGCCGGTGCGGGCGGCGGCTGCCGCCCAGGCCGCGATCTCCGAATCGTGCGACGTCCTGGTCGTCGACGTCTCGTCACCGCACGCGACGGTGCTGCGCTCCAGCATGCTGTGGGCCCTGGCGCAGGAGCGGGCCTGGGTGCCCGCCCATCGCGACGACCACGTGGCACGGGCGGTCCGCATCGCGGTCGAGCAGGAGCCGCTCGTCAGCGGCCATCGCGTCGAAGCCGGCGAACCCGCCGGCGCCGGCGTCCTGCGCGTCGTGCTCCGGCTGCCGCCCGGTCTCGACGAGGCCGTCGTGAGCGAGGTCGCGACCCGGATCGGCGAGCGGATTGCGACGGACGGCGAGACCCGTGCGAGGATCGATTCGCTGATATTCGCCCTCGAAGCCGCCACCTGACTCGTGGCCCGACCTCGCCAGGAGGCCACCGTGAGCGCGACCCTCGGCTTCGTCGCCGACCCGGTCCTCGACGCCCAGCGTCGCCGTGACCTGCGCCGGATGCGGCTCGTCGCGACCGGACTGCTCGTCTTCGCGGCCATCGTCTACGTCATCACCCGGGGCCACGACGAGGGCTGGCTCGGCTTCGTCAACGCGGGCGCGGAGGCCTCGATGGTCGGTGCCTGCGCAGACTGGTTCGCTGTCACGGCGCTGTTCCGCCACCCGCTGGGCCTGCCCATCCCGCACACGGCGCTCATCCCGCGCAAGAAGGAGATGATCGGCCGGAGCCTCGAGGAGTTCGTCGGCGAGAACTTCCTGCACGAGGAGATCATCCGCGAGCGGGTCCTCGACGCGGAGCCGACCCGGCGTGCCGCGGAGTGGGTCCTGACCGACAACCACGCCAAGCGCCTCGTCGACGAGGTGGCCACCGTCGGCGCCCACGCCCTGCACCGCATCCCCGACAGCGACATCCAGGCCGTCATCGAGCAGGCGGTGCTGCCCCGGCTCATCAAGGAGCCGGTCAGCTCGCTCGCAGGTGGCCTCCTCGAGCAGGTCGTCCGCGACGGCTCCCACGCGGGCCTCGTCGACCTGGCGCTCGACGAGATGGCGGCGTGGCTCGTCGTCAACGAGGACCTCTTCGAGTCCCTCATCGTCCAGCGGGCACCATCGTGGGTTCCGGACGCCGTGAACGACCTCGTCGCTCGCCGGATCCACACCGAGGCCCTCAAGTGGCTCGCCGACATCCGCCGCGACCCGAGGCATGACGTCCGCATCGCGCTCGACAAGCTGCTCACCGATCTCGCGGACAACCT
>DASUQN010000314.1:0-3583 GCA_036280515.1 Intrasporangium sp.
CATGCTGCTGCACGTCATCCGCAGGACCGCGATCCTGGTCGCGAGCCTCGCGGTGAGCTCCGTGGTCGTCTTCGGCTTCATGGTGCTCCTGCCGGGCGACCCGGCCAGGGTCGCGCTCGGCGTCAACGCGTCGGAGGAGGCGGTCGCGCAGCTGCGCGCTGAGTTCGGGCTCGACGAACCGCTCATCGTGCAGTACCTCTCGTGGGTGTCGGGGCTGGTGCGCTTAGACCTCGGCCGCAGCTACGTCTCCCAGGTCGAGATCGCGCCCCAGATCCTCGACCGGCTCCAGGTGACCCTCTGGCTCGTGGTCAGCGCCATGGTCCTCGCGGTCGTCATCGCCGTCCCGCTCGGGACGCTGATGGCGATCCGGCACCGTCACATGAGCGGGCTGGTCCTGACGGGGCTGTCGCAGCTGGGCGTCGCCGTCCCGGCGTTCCTCGCCGGGATCCTGCTCATCACCATCTTCGCGGTCCGGCTCGGGTGGTTGCCGGCCAACGGCTGGACCCCGCCCAACGAGGATCCGGTCCAGTTCCTGCGCCAGCTCGTGCTGCCCGTGCTCTCGCTCGGCCTCGTCCAGGGCGCGGTGCTCAGCCGTTACGTGCGCAGCTCGATCCTCGACGTCCAGGGGGAGGACTACATCCGCACCGCCCGGGCCAAGGGACTCGGCCCGTTCCGTGCGCTGTGGCGCCACGGCTCGCGCAACGCCGCCATACCCGTCGTCACCGTCCTCGCCCTCCAGCTGGCCACGCTGCTCATCGGTGCGGTCGTCGTCGAGCGCGTCTTCGTCATCCCGGGTCTCGGGAGCCTGCTGCTCGACCAGGTCTCGAACCGGGACCTGATCTTCGTCCAGGACATCGTCATGCTCCTCGTCTTCGCCGTCCTGGTGGTCAACTTCCTCGTCGACCTGCTCTACCTGGCGATCGACCCGCGGCTTCGGGCGGGACATTCATGACCGCCGAGCCCACTCAGCCCACCGAAGCCACTGAGCGCGTCCGGGCGCCCGGTGAGGTCGACGCGCTCGCACTGGCGGGACAGCCGCACGTGCGCCGACGCGCCGGCGCGAGCCTCGTCGTCGGCGGCATTCTCGTCGCCGTGGTCGTGCTCATGGCCCTCGTGTCCTTCGTCTGGACGCCGCACGACCCGACCCTGGTGAACGCGGAGGCGCGGCTGCGCGACGTGGGTGACCCGGTCTACTGGCTCGGCACCGACAAGTTCGGCCGGGACGTGTTCAGCCAGATCCTCGTCGGCGCGCGCACGACGCTCTTCGTCGGCGTCGTGGCGGTCGGCGTGGCGGGCCTGATCGGCGTCCCGCTCGGCATCGTGTCGGCCATGGCCACGGGCTGGCTGGGCGAGACCCTCATGCGTGCGATGGACCTGCTCCTCGCCTTCCCGGCCCTGTTGCTCGCGATCATGTTCAGTGCCATCTACGGCGGCAGCACGCTCGTCGCGATGATCGCCATCGGCATCGCGACGATCCCCATCTTCGCCCGCATCGTGCGGAGCGGCGCCCTCCAGGTCCTCAGCACCGAGTACATCCTGGCGGCCCGCGCGGCGGGGCGCAGCCCCTGGGCGATCGGCGTGCGGCACGTGCTGCCCAATGTGAGCAGCCTGGTCATCGTGCAGGCGTCGGTCGCCTTCGCGATCGCCGTCCTCGCGGAGGCCGCCCTCTCCTTCCTCGGCTACGGGACCCCGCCCCCGACCCCGAGCTGGGGCCGGATGCTCCAGGAGAGCCAGGAGCTGCTCTACTCCGCGCCGCGGCTCGCCTTCATCCCGGGAGCCGCCATCGCTCTGGCCGTCCTCGGCTTCAACCTGCTGGGCGATGGACTGCGTGACCGGTACGACCCCAAGCTGGAGGACCGACGATGAGCGCGAACCCAGCGGATCGTGCGGCACCCGGCCCAGCGGCATACGGCCCAACTTCTGTCGTTGGTGACGAGCCGCCCGTGCTCGACGTTCGCGGACTCTCGGTCAGCATCGGGGGGCACGACCTGCTGCACGACCTGACGTTCTCGATCCGCCGCGGCGAGCGGGTCGGCCTCATCGGCGAGTCCGGATCGGGCAAGTCCCTCACGAGCCTGGCGATTCTTGGCCTGCTGCCCGAGGGGGCGCGCGTGACGGGCTCGGCGCGCCTCGCCGGCGTCGAGCACGACGTCGTCGGCGCGCGCGACCGCGATCTGGCACAGGTGCGGGGCAACGACGTGTCGATGGTCTTCCAAGAGCCGATGACCGCCCTCAACCCGACGATGCGCGTGGGCGCCCAGGTCGCGGAGACGATCCTCACACACGCGGGCCGCGGCGGTCGGCCGGACGCACGGCGCGGCCCGGTCCGCGAGCGCGTCGCCACGCTGCTCGACCAGGTGGGGCTGCCCAGCCCGGCCGAGACCGCTCGGGCCTACCCGCACCAGCTCTCGGGCGGACAGCGGCAACGCGTGGTCCTCGCGATCGCCCTCGCCAACGACCCTGAGCTGCTCGTGTGCGACGAGCCGACGACAGCGCTCGACGTCACCGTCCAGGCCCGCGTCCTCGACCTCATCGTCCGAGGCGTCGAGGCCCGCAACTCGGCGCTGCTCTTCATCACCCACGACCTGTCCGTCGTCGCCACGGTCTGCGAGCGGGTGCTCGTCATGTACGGCGGGCGCATCGTCGAGGCCGGCCCCGTGTCGGAGGTCTTCACCCGGCCGCGGCACCGCTACACCGAGGGGCTGCTCGGGGCGTCCGACCTCGAGGGCGCAGACCCGCTCGCACCGCTCGAGACGATCCCCGGCTCAGTGCCCCCGGCCGGGATGTTCCCCGAGGGGTGCGTCTTCCGCACGCGCTGCGCGCACGCCACTTCGGAGTGCGAGGTGCTCCCACCCTGGAGTGGTGCGAGCCCGGAGTACGGCCACGCCTGCGTGCACCCCGCCGGAGTGGACCAATGAGTGCGGCGATCGTCGTGCGTGACGTGACGCGGCACTACCACAGGCCGCGGACTTCTCTGCGGCACAAGGGAACCGCCATCGAGGCAGTCAAGGGGGTCAGCTTCGAGGTGGCGGGAGGGGAGCGTTTCGGCATCGTCGGTGAGTCCGGATGCGGCAAGTCCACCCTGATGCGGCTCATCGCCGCCCTCGACCGGCCGACCTCCGGCCGCGTCGTCGTCGAGGGCACCGACATCGCCCCGCTGCCGGAGCGACGGCTGCGGTTCCTCCGCGACCGGCTGCAGATGGTCTTCCAGGACCCGATGGGCTCGCTCGACCCCCGGATGCGCGTGCGTGACATCGTCGCGGAACCGCTTGTCGCCCAAGGGAACCACGACCGAGACGCCAGGGAAGCACGCGTCCACGAGCTCCTCGAGGCGGTCGGCCTCTCGCGGCAGGCGGCGGGCCGCTTCCCGCACCAGTTCTCCGGCGGCCAGCGCCAGCGGATCTCGATCGCCCGGGCCCTTGCGCCGCGGCCCTCGATCCTCATCGCCGACGAGCCGGTGAGCGCGCTCGACGTGTCGGTGCGTGCCCAGGTGCTCAACCTCATCACCGAGCTCGTCAAGGAGCTCGGTCTGACGCTCGTCTTCGTCTCGCATGACCTGTCCGTCGTCCGCCACATCTGCGAC
>DASUQN010000315.1:0-12324 GCA_036280515.1 Intrasporangium sp.
CACGTAGCCCGGCCACGTCGACCGGGAAGGGCAGGACCTCTTCGTCCACCTCGGCCTGGGATGCCGAAGCGCGTAGCTCCTCCAGAAGCCGTCGATGGCGTGCGGTCCACAGCGGTACTGCACCGAACGCCTCACGGGCGGCGCGGTCGGCGGCGTCGATGTCGGCGCTGCGCCGGGCAGTCGCGTCGTCGTTGACCACGACGACGGTGCGTGGTGACAAACCGACGATGACGTCGGGGAGAAATGTCAGCGTCCGGGGATCGACCACGAGCAGGAGGCCGACGTCAGCGTGTCGGTCCAGGTGCGTCAGCGCCACGACCCCCGAGTTGATGAGCCGCTGGACCGCGCGGGCGCGCGGCTGTCGTCTGGCAGCCAGGGGGAAGGGCACCTCGACGTGGGCCATCGCTACGCGCAGTCCGGCCGAGGCCAGCAGGCGCATCTCGTCGAGGAGGGGTCGGTGCGTCGCACCACCTGAGCGCCAGTCGCCCAGCACGACGACGTCGAACTGGCCTCGTGGGATTTCGGTGCTCTTCCGCCACGGCGACCACGTCGGATCAGGAATGGGGAAGGGACGTGGCCCATCGCTGTCCAGGAACGGGTCTGCGGCGCCGATCTTGATCCGTTCGTGCCACTCGAGGTAAGCGTCGTTGTAGGAGATCCGGGTCCACCGGATCCAGCCGGGCACTGCGTCCGTTCGGGACAACGACCCGCCTCGCAGCTGGGTGATGGCCAATGGGCCGTGCTCGTCCACGTCCTTGACGGAATTCGGGCGCACGGCCTGCAACCGCCGCGGATACTCCGTGTCGGCGGACTTCCGCACTGCATCGAAGTCCCCGATGAGGTCATGCACCTCCCTGAGACGGAACAAGAGCGAGCTCGCATTGAGTCGCTGGGCCGGATAGCCGGGCCAGGTCAAGCTGAGGTCTGGGTGGGCCCGAATCGCAGGGGTTCGCGTGGCCAGCAGGGACGGGTCGTCCAGGAGGGCGCGCACCTGTACTTCGAGCCGCCGCGGATGGGACCAGTCGTCGCTGTCCTGGAAGGTGATGAAGTCGCCGCGCGCCTCACGGAAGGCGAGATTGCGCACTTGGTAGGTCCCGCCGTTGGTCGGAGCGTGGAGAACGCGGACTCGAGGGTCGAGGGCTCCCACCTCCGCCAACAGGCGCTCGGACCCGCTCGGCGATGCATCGTCGATGACGAGGAGCTCGAGGTTGGTCCACGTCTGGTCGAGGATCGAGCGAGCGGACGCCAGGATGTCTCGGTCGGGTCGAAACGCCGACATGACCACCGACACCATTCCCTGCGACGTCATCGTCGGAGGCAACGCCGCGGCCGCTGCGTGCAGACGGCTGAACGGCGTGTCGCCGGCAGCAGTCACGGACACAGCCTCGACTCCCCCGTGCACGAAGGGTCTGCTCAGCAGGCGGAGCCACTCAGCATCGTCCAGCTCCTCGGCGGGCCAGAGGTTCGGGTTCGCGAGATCGCACTCGACCTCCCAACGCGTCGCGGCCGATACAGGCGTCTGGTCCAGTGCGACCTTGGCGGCCTCGCGACGGCCGGCTCGAAGCAGAACCTGAGCGCGCGTATCGGCCACCGTGGTCGGCAGGCCAGCGTTGCGGCAGTGCCACGCGGCCCGGTCCAGCAGGTCAACCGCCACGTCCGTCTCGGTATCCGGGCAGAGTGTCTCCACGTACGCGAACCACGCTGTCCAGAATGGATCGAAGTCACCGCGGCCGTCCTCGGCTCCCCCCATGAGCATCGCCTCGATGGTCGCCCGGCGTCCGAGGGACCCCTTGGTAGCGGCCCTCGCCAAGACCTCCCGGGCACCAAGACTTCGGGTGCGCAACGCAAATGCCGCGAAGGCCGCGGCCTCGGCGGGTGAGAGGCGCCGGGCGCCGCGGACCGCGAAGCCGTCCGACGCGTCAACCACGCCCTGGGGCAGGACGGCCGGGTCAGCCACGATCCCCGAGACGGTCAAGGACCTCGACCCGGGTCGCCTCTCCCGTAGCCACGACACGAGCTGCCACCTTCTCCAACCGCTTCTCGAGATCTCGGAAACCCCTGTTCAGCCGCCGGAGCTCCTGCTGGTGGGCAACCCCGAGGAGGAGAAGGGAGAGACCGACTCCGTTGAGCAGGGCGAGTAGAGCCAGCGAAGCGGACCACCACTGGAGCGCAGCCGCGATGGCGGAGAGCACCCCGAGCCCTGCGACGCCGGCCGCGGCGAGGCGCTTGCGCGAGCGGAACATGCGGATCCTCCATGGTTCTTGAATCTTGGCCCTCCTACGGTAGGCGATGGGGGCCGCGTGGCCGGAATGGGTGGGCAATGCCGGTGAAGGTGTGGCGCCCGTCCGCCCATTCTGGAGCCCTTGGCTAGCCGATCCCCTTCGCCTGAAAGAGGTCTTCGATGATCGGGGTCATCGAGAGGACGTAACTCCTCGTGACGTGGCTTCCTTGGCGGTAGACCAGGGTGTGGCCAATGACGGCCGGGCATTGTCCGTCCTCGGTCTGGGGGCACACCCAGGGGTTGAGGTCGATCCACACTCGGTCGGGATTGCGTTCGGCCGCCTTGCGCAGCGACCCAGTCCCGCGGCCGTCGTTGGCGGGGAAGGCGCACGCCAGGTAATCGGACGGATTCTCCTCGACGCACTCGTAGACTGCCCCTCCTCTCGGTCGCGGGCTGTCGCTCAGGACCACCACCTTGGCGCCGGTCGCCTCCAATGCTCGCCAGTAGGTGTCGTAGCCGTCCACGTGTTCCGGGACCGCCGCCATGGAGTTTGCGCTGGCGTGCCCACCCGACGTGATGACGAGGTCGACCTTCCCCTCGGCGGAGGCGAGATGATCGACGACGTTCTGGTTGAAGGCGCGACAGTCCCTTTCCTCCATGGTCCGGTTCAGGGTGCAGGCGCTCTTGAGATAGAGCTCGAGGCGCCAGCCCCGATCGATGGCAATGGCGTTGATGGCGTCAAACCACTGTCCCGCCTTGGAGTCACCCACCAGAGCAACCGTGAACGCGCCGTCCGTCTTGCCGTAGACACAGGAGAGGTCGATATCGGCCACGCCCTCGGCGATCTGGCACTCGTCCTTGTAGTACGCGGGGATGTCCTGGGTCGCCACCGCGGGATCGGGAAAGACCAGACCCGATCTGGTGAACTCCGCCGACGCGTTGGCGCGCGGTTGTGCCACCTCGCGGTTCGCTGGGTCCGTCGACTGGACGAGGGCACCGACACCAGTGGCCTGGGGGGGTCGTTCGGTCAGGCGCGGCGACTGGGCGTAGACGAAGCCAGCCGCGACGAGTGACAGCGCCATCCCGGCCGCCCCCATCGCCAACGTCGGCCGGGTCCGCCGGGCGAACAACGGCCCGAACCGGATCGGGTCCTCGACCAGCTTCTTCGACAACCACGCCAAGCCCACCGACGCCACGGCGATGCCGACCTTGTGCCATCGGGTCAGGTCCAACACATGACCCGAAAGAATGATGAGGGGCCAGTGCCACAGGTATATGGAGTAGGAGAGACCGCCGATCCACACCAGCGGTCGCAGTCCGAGCACCCGTCCCGCCAGGGTGCGCGAGTGCGCGATGCCGGCCGCGATCACCAGAGCCGTTCCCACCGTCGGCAACAGGGCCGCCGAGCCCGGCCATGGCGTCTTCGTCGAGATCACCAACCCCGACGCGACGACTGCTGCCAGCCCCACGGCTGCCACCACGGTGGACATGCCGAAGGACCACCGGCGGAGCACGGGCACCGCACACGCGACCAATGACCCGATCCCGAGCTCCCAGGCACGCGTGGTCGAGTAGAAGTAAGCCGTCTGCGGCGAGGACGCGGTGTGCCGGATCGAGTACACCAGCGACACCGCCACAATCATGCCGATGGCGACAGTGATCGACCGTCGGGTCCCCCATCCCAAGCGCCTCGACAACCACGCCAGCACGATCATGAGGATTGGAATGACGACGTAGAACTGCTCCTCCACCGACAACGACCAGTAGTGCTGCACCGCTGAGAGGCCCTCGTCCTCGGCGAGGTAGTCCACCGACCGGAAGGCCAACGCCCAGTTCACGACGTACAACGCCGCGGCGATCACGTCGGTGGACAACAGGTCCCAGTCTCCCCGCGGCATGACGCGCCACCCGACGAGCACCGTGGCCACCAACACCACCGTGGCGGCCGGGAGCAACCGCCGAGCGCGACGCGCGTAGAACCTCGTCAAGGAGACCGTGCCGGAACGCTCCGCTTCGGACAACAACCCGGACGTGATGAGGAACCCGGAGATCACGAAGAAGACGTCGACACCGGCGAAACCACCGGACAACCGATCCACGCCCAAGTGGTAGATGAGGACGAAGAGCACCGCGAAGGAGCGCAGCCCTTCGATGTCACCCCGGAACGAGGAACGCTGCTGACTGGAGGAGCTCATACGTGGGTACAGGCCTTACTGAGGGAACGAGAAGGGCCGACGGGCACTCGGTGGCAGGGCCGTGCCAAAGGACCGTGCACCATGGTCACACGCTGACATGGGCGGTGGCATCTCCGTAGAACGCCAGTGCGGATCTGCGGGCCAGCAGTTCCATGTCCGTGATCGGCCAGGTGTGGCCCTCCGGGGCGGCGGACCGCATCGAGATGAAGTTGAACCGATCCGACGAGTACACCTTTCCGCCCAGTCTACGGACTTTGTCCAAGAAGGTCGTGTCCACACGCCGCGGCAGGTCCTCGAACCTCTCCTTCGCCGCGACCTCGCGCGGCACGATGATGGTCCCCCCTTGGACCAACTTCACGTAGCGATGCTCGGAGTCGGGGAACCGGAGGAGCGTAGCCCCCGACGAAGAGAGATGGGCGTAGTGAGCCCACTTCCCGACGACGACCGCCTCGGTGTACTCGAACGCGCGTACCAGATCGCGCAGGTAGTGCTGGGCATAGACGTTGTCGTCGTCCATCTTCGCCACGTACCGACCTGACGCTGCTTCGACACCAAGATTCATGCACGAGCCCAGAGTCAGCGAGCCGTCAGCCGGACGGATCACCGGAGCGTCGAGTCCTCGATCCGCTGCCCTGCGGGCCACGTCCTTCGCGTTCACGTCGAAGCCGTGCGGAACGAGCACCAGTTCGACCTCTGCGTGGGACTGTGCGGCGATGAAGTCGAGGATCGCATCCAGGCGGTCCGGCCGCATCGTGGGGACTACGGCCGTGATGGACTGGTCCACGAGCGATGCAGGGTGGCCGATCCGCTCGAGGACCTGCGCCACCCGGTGTCGGTAGAGGTGCTCGTCGAACACACGGCGGTGGGCCAGAAGCCCAATCCGGTCCCGATACTCGTCGTGTTTGAGCAGGACCGAGACTGCGCGCTTGGCCTCCTCGGCGTCGTGGGCGACGGTGATGGTGTCACCGAAGAAGGGGGCGATCGAGGCAGCCGGGCCGCTCACCACGGGTGTCTGCGCGGCGGAGAGCTCGAAGAGGCGTCGGGCACACATCGTCGGCGACGTCGTGACCGAGTTGACGTTGAGGAACACCTTGTACGACGTGTATGCGGCGAGCATCCGCTCGTAGGGGAGCGACCCGACCACGGACGAGCGGTACTCCTGGGGGAACTGGTATCGCTTGTCCTCGAGCGCCATCCGAGAGTAGATGTGCAGCCCGTACTCGAGCGCGGGACCGACGACGGTGTCCATCTGGGACCTGCGCTCCTCGTGCTTGTCCGCGAAGTAGGTACCAGCGAAGGCGACGTTGTGCTCCCGCCCCCGGTCGCGCAGCACCGGGTTGTGGATTCGGGGCTGCGCGGCGAAGGGAAGCAGCCCGACTCGGTCGTGCCCGAGATCGCGGAGGTAGTCGGGGATCCGGTCCGCGTCCACCGTGAACACGTGGTCGAACCACCGCGCTGTCTCGATGAAGCGGTCGTAGTTCGGCGGGTCCTCCTTGTTCCAGAAGACCGTGGGCACCCCTTGGGCGCGGCACCACTCGACAAGCTCGAGCAGCTCGTCACGAATCGGCCCGGTGCTCGTCATGGCCAGGCGCCACGCGCCATCGTTGCCGTTCCACGCCGACTCGACGAAGAGCAGATCAGGCAGTCGAGGTGAGGTGAGTTGGGAGCGCCACTTTCCGGGAAGGGCCTCGACCTGGTCCCATTCGTAGCGCAGGGCGAGTGAGGAGAACGGATCGAGGATCACGGCGGCACGGATCTGGGGTCGGGCTATCGGGCCAGTGGGCAGCTCGACGTGGGGCAACGAGGTACGCAGCCTGACCTTGGGTCGCAGGGCCGGGACCCGGCGATGCAGCTCCTTGCGCAGCTTGCGCGGCAGGTCGCCACGGGCCCGGCTGTCACTCATTGCCTCACGAACCGCCTTTGTCGCACGGTCCAGCTCGTGTCGCAGACCGGCGTTGCGTGGGATCATGGCCACCAGTTTGACAGGCGCCAGGGGGTGCTCCTGACCTGTGCCAAGATGCCCGTATGGCGCCCGTCGGCTCAGATTCGATCCCGCGAGGGCACCACCGCCACCGGAACACCCAGGTCTTTGCTCTCCTCGCCCATCTGCCGGCCTTTGCGGCGGTCGCGTCTCGACACCTGCGCCGGGACCCGTGGAAGGCCGCGTCGGTCGCGCTCCGGGCAGCTCCAGGGCCGGTTCGCACTCTCGTCCGGTCACAGCGGGTGCGTGACCGACTCCCCGTCCTGGCGGTGGTCGCCGATGCTGCGGCAGGACAGCGGGACGAGGCGGCCGCGGCACTTCAGGAGCTGATCGCAGAGGGGAGCCAACGGCAGCTCCGGGCGGCCGCGGCCGTCAGCGCCGTCCTCGATCGATCCGACCTCGCCGCTGCGGCGGTGCGCCGGCTCCCCGACGATGATCCGGCGCGCCTGCGGCTGCAAGCGCTCACCGCCTGGTCCGATGGAAACCTCACGGAGGCGATCGCCCTCGCCGAACGGCGCTCGCACGGACGACGGGATCGCCTCGCGGAGGGATTCCGCAGCGAGCTCGCGGTCCTCGAGGCTCGGTGGGTGAAACGGCTTCCGGAGCGACCGGCGCCTCCCTCGCGGGACTCGCCCCGGCACCCGACGGACAGGCTGCAGCCGGTCAGGGGGACCGTCCTGCACGTGGTGACCAATGCCCTCCCGGAGGTCCAGGCCGGCTACACGATCCGGACCCAGGGGATCGCGCTCGGGCAGCGCGCCGCCGGAATCGACGCGCACGTCGTGACGCGCCTGGGGTTCCCGGTCGACACGGGTCGCGTCGCACGATCCACGGAGTTCACGCACCAGGGCGTGCCCTGTCACCGTCTGCTGCCGCTGCGCGGCCTGCCGGTTCGGGCCGACGAGCGCATCGCCGCCGGCGTCGACGAGCTGGTCCGGCTCGCTCGAAGGATCGATGCCGACGTGCTCCATGCCCACAGCAGGCACGAGAACGGCCAGGTGGCCCTCCTCGCTGGCGACCGGCTCGGCATCCCCGTCGTGTACGAGGCCCGCGGTTTCCTCGAGGAGACGTGGCGCAGCCGGGGCGGCCGGACCGACACGGACTTCTACCAGCTGTCCCGAGACGCGGAGACCGCCTGCTTGCGGGCGGCGGATGCAGTCGTGACCGTCTCGGAGCCCATGCGCGCCGACATCGTCGCCCGGGGCATCCCGTCGGCCAAGGTCACGGTCGTGGCCAACGCCGTCGCCACCGACTACCTCGCCCCACCCCCCGACGCCGGGCCCTTGCGGGCCCGCCTCGGCATCGCGCCGGATGCCGTCGTCGTTGGGCTCGTCAGCACCCTCAACGACTACGAAGGCGTGGACGTGCTCCTCGAGGCTGCTGCGCTCGTCGATGACCCGCGTCTGGCCGTGCTGGTTGTGGGGGACGGTCCCGCGCGTCGGGACCTCGAGCGCCTGGCCACGGACATCCTGCCGCCCGCGCGGGCGATTTTCACCGGGCGGGTGCCGTATGCGATCGCCCGTGAGCACCATGCCGCACTGGACGTCTTCTGCGTTCCACGACGACGGACCGCGGTGACCGCACTCGTCCCCCCGCTCAAGCCGGTCGAGGCCATGGCCACTGCACGTCCTGTGGTCGTGAGCGACCTCCCGCCGCTGCTTGATCTCGTGGGGTCCGGATCACCCACGCGCGGCCTCGTCGCCGCTCCCGACGACCCCACTTCGTGGGCGGGGGCCCTGGAAGTGTTCCTGTATGATCCACGGCTTAGAGCAACCATGGGCCAGGCCGCCAGGCGCTGGGTCTGTGAGAACCGAACCTGGGATGCTGCCGCCCGCACGTACATAGACCTCTATGCCCGGGTGCTGAACATCGCGGGGCCAGACCCGAGCGAGGATGAGGGAGCAACACGTGCCAGTTGACGTCGCCGTGATCGGCCTGGGGTATGTGGGTCTCCCACTCGCCCAGGAGGCCACGCGCTCAGGGCTGAAGGTCACCGGCTTCGACCTCAGCCAGCGTGTCGTGGATGCCCTCAACGCTGGACAGTCACACGTGGACGACCTGTCCGACGCCGACATCGTGAAGATGCTCGACGGAGGGTTCCACGCGACGACCGATCCGGACGAACTGCGCGAGGCCCGGACGATCGTCATCTGCGTGCCCACACCGCTGTCCGAGGAGGGCGGGCCGGACCTGAGCGCGGTCAACGCGGCCGCCGGCACGATCGCGGAGCGACTCCAGCCCGGCATGCTCGTCATCCTCGAGTCGACGACCTATCCCGGTACCACCGACGAGGTGGTCCGGCCCCTCCTCGAAGCGGGCGGTCTCAAGGGCGGGACCGACTTCCACCTCGCCTTCTCACCCGAGCGGATCGATCCCGGCAACGAGACGTTCGGGATGCGTAACACCCCCAAGGTGGTCGGCGGACTCACTCCCGCGTGCACCGACGCGGCGGCGGCCTTCTACGGTCGGTTCGTCGACACGGTGGTGCGGGTCAGGGGCACGCGCGAGGCGGAGACGGCGAAGCTGCTCGAGAACACCTACCGCCACATCAACATCGCACTCGTCAACGAGATGGCGCGCTTCTGCCACGATCTCGGGATCGACCTCTGGGACGTGATCAGGGCCGCCAAGACGAAGCCCTTCGGTTTCCAGGCGTTCTATCCAGGCCCCGGTGTCGGTGGCCACTGCATCCCGATCGACCCGAACTACCTGTCGCACAACGTGCGTGCTCGCCTCGGCTATCCATTCCGCTTCGTCGAGCTCGCGCAGGAGATCAACACGACGATGCCCAGCTACGTCGTGCGGCGAGTCCAGGACGCGCTCAACGAAGATGCGAAGCCGCTCCGTGGCTCGACCGTGCTGATGCTCGGTGTCACCTACAAACCCAACATCGCCGACCAGCGCGAGAGCCCGGCGGTGCCGCTCGCGCGCCAGCTGGTCTCCCACGGAGCCAAGGTCCTCTTCCACGACCCGCACGTGTCGGACTGGCGGGCCCTCGGCGGTGACGTCTCCAGGGCTGACGATCCGATGACGGCCGCGGCCGACGCGGACCTGACGGTCCTGGTGCAGAACCACAAGGAGTACGACGTCGACGGCCTCGCCGGCGCCGCCCAGCGGTTCTTCGACACCCGCGGGGTCGTGAGCGAGGGCGAAAGGATCCAACGGCTGTGACTTCGACGGAGCCCTCTCCCGTCGCGGGCTTCGAGCCCACGGTCCTCTCGCCTGATGACGCGCGGGCGCTCGCCGAGCGTCACGGGCTCACCGAGGTCGGGGTGCGCCCGCCACTGCGCGAGTACGTCCGACAAGTCTGGGCGAAGCGGAACTTCACCTGGACACTGGCGTCCTCCCAAGCCTACGCCGCGCATCAGAACTACCTGCTCGGCCAGATCTGGTCGGTCCTCAACCCGCTCCTTCTCGTCGGCTCGTACTACGTCATCTTCGGGCTGCTGCTCCAGACCGACCAGGGAACGGAAAACTACGTCGGCTTCCTGACGATCGGGATCTTTCTCTTCAGCTTCATCGCGTCCGCCATGACGATTGGTGCGAAGTCGGTCTCGAGCAACTTGGGGCTCGTGCGATCGCTTCGCTTCCCTCGGGCGGTCCTGCCGATCTCGGTGACAACGACCCAGATGATCCTTACCCTGCCGGCACTCGGGGTGCTCATCCTCCTCATGTTGGTCACCGGCGAGCCGATCCAGGTCAAGTGGCTCATGCTGCCACTCGCCGTCCTCCTCACGTTCCTCAACATCCTCGGCATCACCCTCTTCCTTGCGCGGATCGTCGAGATCTCCCGGGACATCGGCAACCTCATCCCGGTCACGACGCGCCTGCTCCGCTACATCTCCGGCGTCTTCTTCAGCATCGAGGCGTATGCCGGAGGCCACCCGGTCGTCTACGCGATCATGGCCTACCAACCGATCTCGGCACCGTTGACGATCACGCGCGAGGCCCTGCTCGTGGAGTCGCCCATCAATCTCACGAACTGGCTCGTGGCCGCCTTCTGGGCCGTGACCCTGCCGATTACGGGCTTCATCTTCTTCTGGCGCGCGGAGGCGAGGTACGGCCGTGCCTCCTGAGTCCAGCACCCCCAACACCCCGGAGGAGACGAAGCCGAGCGTCATCGTCTCCCACCTCGACGTGGTCTACGAGGTCTACGGAGCGAAGCGCGGTCGTCCCGCGGCTCGCCCGGACGAGGACAATGGCCTTCGCGTCGTCCAGCGCCTCCTCGGTGGCCAGTCCGACAAGCTCGCCCATGTGCAGAAGGTGCATGCGGTCACGGACGTCTCCTTCGTCGCCAACGTCGGCGAGTCCATCGGGATCATCGGGCGCAACGGATCGGGCAAGAGCACCCTGCTGCGCGCCATTGCTGGCCTCATCCCTCCGACCGGCGGCTCGGTGTGGCTCTCCGGGGAGCCATCTCTGCTCGGCGTCAACGCCGTGCTGCTCGGCGACCTCACCGGCGAGCGCAACATCATGATCGGCGGTCAGGCGCTGGGCCTCTCCCCGAAGCAGGTCCGTGCGCGCTTCGACGACATCGTCGAGTTCTCGGGCATCGGCGACTTCGTCCATTTGCCGATGAAGGCGTACTCGTCCGGGATGGGGGCCCGCCTCAGATTCGCGATCTCCACGGCCAAGACGCCCGACATCCTCATGGTCGACGAGGCACTCGCAACCGGTGACGCCCACTTCAGGGTTCGCAGCACCGAGCGGATCGCACAGATCCGGGAGGAGGCTGGCACCGTCTTCGTGGTGAGTCACTCGAACAGCACCGTGTTGGAGATGTGCACACGCGCCCTCTGGATGGAAAAGGGCCGGCTCATCGCCGACGGCCCGGCCGCAGATGTCGTCGCCGAGTACCAGAAGACCTTCCCGCAGAAGAACGCCAAGGCCGTGCCCAAGCCCGCATCTCCGCCCGACCCAGCGCGATGACGACGCTGGACCCGGTTCTCGTCCTCACCGTGGTGCACCACCCCGACGACGCCCGCATCCGCTACCGGGAGATCGAGGCGCTGCTCGACGCGGGGCATCCAGTCACCTACGCCGCACCGTTCTCGGGCTACGGCGTCACGCCGGCGTCCCGGCCCGGCCTCACCACGATCGACCTGCCCCGGGCCGTGGGCCGTCGCCGACTCAGAGCTCTGCTCGCGACCCGACGCCTGCTTGCCACGGAGGCACCACGCCACGCTGCCGTGATCATCCACGACCCCGAGCTGCTGCTCGCCGCGGCCGGACGCCACGTCCCGCACCTGATGTGGGATGTCCACGAGGACACCGCTGCCGCCCTCGATGCCAAGGGCTGGCTGCCACCCCTGCTGCGTCGCCCAGCGGCCGCAGCGGTCCGAGCCCTCGAGCGCGCCGCTGAGCGGGCGCATCCGCTCCTGCTCGCAGAGCCCGGCTACGCCCACCGGTTCACCAGCGTCCACCCGGTCATCCCCAACACGACGAGTGTTCCCGACGCCGTGCCGAGGCCCGGAAGGGACCGGGTCGTCTACCTCGGCTCGGTGACCGTGGCCCGGGGCGTCAGAGTCATGGCCGAGGTCGGGCGCCTCCTGCTCGAGCGCACGAATGGCGCGGTCACCGTCGACATCATCGGGCCGCCTCGAGACGAGGAGAGCCGCCAGGTTCTCGAGCAGGCGCAGTCGCGGGGCGACCTTCGGCTCCACGGGTTCGTCGCCAACGAGACGGCGCTCGACATGGTCTCCGGGTCGCTTGCCGGGCTCTCCCTCTTGCGGAACGAGCCCAACTACCGTCACTCGACCCCCACCAAGGTCTACGAGTACCTCGCCCACGGGGTGCCGGTCGTGACCACGCCACTTCCCCTGGCCCGGGACCTCGTCGACGCGTCTGGTGGCGGTGTCGTCGTCCCCTTCGATGACGCGGAGGCGGCGGTCAGCGCCATTCTCGACCTCTGGAACGATCCCGAGCGT
>DASUQN010000316.1:0-4234 GCA_036280515.1 Intrasporangium sp.
TCCGCCACGCCGTCCTCCGTGCTCCTGCCCTGGCGCTACAAGAGCTTCGTGGATGCCGCGGCCGGTGGCGTCGCGGTGGGAGAGGAGACATCGCTCTTCGACGCCTTCCGTGTCCTCCAGGCGATGCGGGCCGTGAGCAGCGACGAGGGACTCTCCCTGACCGTCCCGATCGCCGACATGGCCTTCCCGACGAACAACGCCGGTGTGGCCGTCAAATGGGACAGCGAGCGCGCCCTCGACCTCTTCCGTGCCCTCCGGGACGACGAGCCGCTGACCGAGCCGCCGCCGGGGACGACTCCGGGGCAGGACGAGAAGTGAGGTGTCCATGAGCGGCGCCCTCTTCCCGGCGGACGTGCTGGCCCGCATCGTCGAGAGCGACTCCGGGCGGCCGCGGCTCACGTGGTACGACGACACGCCCGGTCCGACGAACGGCGAGCGGATCGAGCTCAGCGCTCGGGTGCTGACCAACTGGGTCGCCAAGGCGGCCAACCTGCTGCAGGACGACTGCGCCGCCGGCCCGGGCACGACAGTCGGTCTCGACGTGCCGGCGCACTGGCGCGGGGTGTACTGGGCGCTGGCGACGTGGTCCGTCGGTGCGACGGTCGTCCTCGGAGGTGCGGCGGCCGACTCGGACGTCCTCGTCACGACCGACCCGCCGACCGCGGCCGCGCACGGCGGCGATGCCGTGCTCGTCTCCCTGCCCGCCCTGGCGCGAGCCCACCCCGAGGCCGAGGACGCAGCAGGTGCCGTCGACGAGGCGAAGGAGCTGTCCACGCACGGTGACCAGTTCTCCCCGATGTCCGACCCCGAGAGCGGGGATCTTGCGCTGAGCTCCGACGGGAACGACACGACCTACGCCGACCTCGTCGTGCTGCGGTCCGAGTGGGGCGCCACACCGCGGGTCGCCGTCGACGACCACCTGCAGGCGCTGCTCGCCACGTGCCTGAGCGCCTGGGCCGCCGACGGATCGCTCGTCGCGATGCGTGGCTCGGCCGGCGTGGACCCCCATGCCCTCGACCGAAGACTCGAGAGCGAAGGCGTCACTCTCCCCCTCCTCGCCCACTGAGTGCTGTCCCGATCGGCGCGGCCCGCGCCACGTTCGCCTTGGCTGCGTTGGCGCGGCCCGTTGCTAGGCGGAGAGTCGGTCGAAGAGGGACCAGGTGCGCGAGGCGACGACGCCAGTGCTCGCCAGACCGGCCCTGGCCTGCGCCGCCTTGACCGCCTGACGCGTCCGCCCGTCGAAGACGCCCGTGACCCGGACGCCGAGCACCTGCTGGACCGCCGCAACCTGAGGCCCGTTGTCGCCGAGCCGGAGCACCGTCGTGCGCTGGCGGACGAAGGGGAAGTCGCGCGCCTCGAGCACGTCCCACAGGCCCGGCGTGACCACGCCGGTCGCCTCCAGCGCCAGGGAGCGCTGCAGCCCGATCACCCTGTCGCGGGTCACCGAGCCGAAGACGCCGTCGACCGCGACACCGCCGAGTGCCCGCTGCAAGGTCCGGACCGCCGCTCCCCGCGAGCCGGCCGATAGGACGAGGTGCTTGTACGGAGTGAAGCTCGTGGTCGTGGAGACCGTCGCCACTGCGGGACTCGTCGTGATGGCGCCCGTCGGCTGGGTGGCGAAAGCAGTCATGACTTCTGCCTCCTTCTGAGCGGTGGCGCTGGCCCAGGACTCGACTCCAGAAGCGGGAGACCATTGACCCCACGTCCTGTGATTATCCAACTGACCCATTTATGCACTCGAGTCACACTGATAACAAGGCCGGGGACCTAACTACACAAACGTAATTCGCGCCCGAGGTCAGGTGACCATGGGAGGGGCTGGGCGGCATACGGCAGCCTCCGTCTTCCTTCTTGTGGCGGCCGTCACGTGGCCACCCACCACCGCAGGACGGCTGAAGTGGTGGCACCCCACCCCCTCGGGTGCGGGGCCGCCCTATAGAGTCCGCGTCATGGACAAAGTCGTCTCCACTCCACAGGAGGCCATCGCCGGGATCAGCGACGGCATGTCGCTGGCGGTCGGTGGCTTCGGGCTGTGCGGCATCCCGAGCGTGCTGATCGCGGCGATCCACGACGCCGGTATCAGCGATCTCGAGGCGATCTCGAACAACTGCGGCGTCGATGATTGGGGCCTGGGAATCCTGCTCCGAGACAAGCGGATCCGACGGATGGTCGCCTCGTACGTCGGTGAGAACAAGGAGTTCGAGCGCCAGTACCTGCATGGCGAGCTCGAGGTCGAGCTGACCCCCCAGGGCACGTTGGCCGAGCGGTTGCGTGCGGGCGGCGTCGGCATCCCGGCGTTCTTCACGATCACCGGCTCCGGGACGCAGGTCGCCGAGGGCGGCCTGCCGTGGCGCTACGACGGTGACGGTAACGTCGCGGTCGCGTCCCCGGCCAAGCAGACCCAGGACTTCGAGGTCGACGGCGAGACGCACTCGTTCGTGCTCGAGCAGGCCATCCGCGCCGACTTCGGACTGGTCCGCGCGGCGAAGGGCGACCGGCACGGCAACCTCGTGTTCAACCAGTCGGCGCGCAACTTCAACCCGCTCTGCGCGATGTCGGGCAAGGTCACCGTCGCCGAGGTCGAGCAGCTCGTCGAGCCGGGCGAGCTGCACCCCGACGAGGTGCACCTGCCGGGCATCTTCGTGCACCGGGTGCTGCCGCTGACCCCAGAGCAGAGCGCCGAGAAGCGCATCGAGCGACGCACCGTCCGACCGCGCACCGCAGCCGCCACCGACAAGCAGCAGGAGGCCTGAGATGGCACTGACCCGTGAGGAGATGGCTGCCCGAGCTGCCGGGGAGCTGTCCGACGGCGCCTACGTCAACCTCGGCATCGGCCTGCCGACGCTGGTGCCCAACTACGTGCCCGACGACGTCGAGATCGTGCTCCAGTCCGAGAACGGCATCCTCGGGGTCGGGGCCTACCCGATCGAGGGCGAGGAGGACCCGGACCTGATCAACGCCGGCAAGGAGACCGTGACCCTGCGCAAGGGCGCCTCGTTCTTCGACTCCGCCACGTCTTTCGGGATGATCCGCGGCGGGAAGGTCGACGCGGCCATCCTCGGTGCGATGCAGGTGAGCGAGAAGGGCGACATCGCCAACTGGATGATCCCCGGCAAGATGGTCAAGGGCATGGGCGGGGCGATGGACCTGGTCCACGGCGCCAAGAAGGTCATCGTGCTGATGGAGCACAACGCCCGCGATGGCTCGTACAAGATCGTCAGGGAGTGCTCGCTGCCCTACACCGGCCGCGGCGTCGTCCAGCGGATCATCACCGACCTCGCCGTGTTCGACGTCACCGACGACGGGCTGGTCCTGCGCGAGCTCGCACCCGGCGTCACCGAGGACGAGGTCCGCGACAAGACGGAGCCCAGCTTCACGGTCGACCTGAGCTGACGCTGTGGCTCCCTGAGCCCCTCGGCGGTGCCGCCGAGGGGCTCGTTGCCTGCTCGTCCGTGGCCCGCCTGTACTATGACCGGGCACTGAGGTGGCGACGCCCGCCCGAACCATTCCCAGGAGACCAAGTCCATTGCCGACGCGATACACCGCGCCCCTGCCCGTCCCACACAAGGACCTGGTCGCGGTCCGGCTGGCGCGAATCGCAGCGCGATCGGTCAAGAACCTGCCGAGGACGCGAAAGCAGGCCCGGAAGCGCTTCGAGCGCTATTTCGACCGGCGGTTCATCGCCACCAGAGCGGGCCGGGAGCAACTGAACGACCATTGGAGCAGGATCGCCCGACTGGCATCCAGGCTGCCCGGCACCGCGGGCATCGTGGCCGGGACGAGCAACTACTTGACCTCGCGGCTCAGGACCCATGGCCACAGTGAGTCCGCTCGAGAGCTGCTCGACGCGGTTGGGCGGACGCTACCCGAGTCCGACGACACCGTCACGATGCGAGCCGTCGCCAGGGTGCTCGACCTCAGCCTCGGGAAGGACGTTGACGACACCGCGGAGCTCACGGCCGAGTCGCTCGCACTCGCAGACGCGGCCCTTGGCCGTGGTCACCTCGACGAGGCAGCTGCGCGGCTCCAGACCGCGTTCGAGCTGTCCCTGCACCGGGTCCACCACTTCGAGGACAAGCCCAGCCCCTACGCCCTCGATCCCGACACATTTCTCCGTCCTTTCCGGCAGTCCCCGACCTTCCAGGCAGTGGTCACACCGACACACCGCAGTCGCCCGGCCCGCGAACCGGCCGACACCGAGGGTGGCCGACCCCACCGCATCCTCTTTGCCACT
>DASUQN010000317.1:0-6750 GCA_036280515.1 Intrasporangium sp.
CGTTGCCTCGAACGTCGCGAGCGCGCCGCCGCTGAGGCGGGAGATGAAGACCGCCGCATCGTCGACCGTGACCTCGCCGGTGGGCGGGCTCACCTCGATGCCGTATGCCGCTGGGCTCGCGAGCGGACGTCGGTGCACGAACGTCTCGGTGAGCCCCGAAACGCCTTGCAGCACCTCGCCCGTCACGTGCTGGGCGAGGTCGACGATGTGGGCGCCGATGTCCCCGAGGGCACCGGAGCCGGCCCGCTCCTTCTGGAGCCGCCAGCTGAGCGGCGCCTCAGGGTCCAGCAGCCAGTCCTGGAGGTACTGGCCCCTGACGTGGAGGACGCGACCGATCCGGCCGGCGGCAACGAGCTGGCGGGCGTAGGCGACGGCAGGCACCCGACGGTACGTGAACCCCACCATGGCCGCGACCCCCCGCCCACGCGCCGCCTCGGCCGCGGCCGCCATGGCCTCGGCCTCGGCGACCGTGTTGGCCAAGGGCTTCTCACAGAGGACGTGCTTGCCCGCCTCGAGCGCCGCGATGGCGATCTCTGCGTGCGTGTCGCCGGGGGTGCAGATGTCGATGATGTCGACGTCGTCCCGCTCGAGCAGCCGACGCCAGTCCGTCTCGACCGTCTCCCAGCCGAAGCGCTCCGCCGTCTCCTTGGCCGCTCCCTCGTCGCGCCCGGCGATCGCCGCGAGTCGCGGAACGGCAGGCGGGTCGAAAAAGCTGTGCGCGTTGCGCCAGGCCTGGGAGTGGGCGCGCCCCATGAAGGCGTAGCCGATCATCCCCACCCCGAGGGTGGGCTTGGTGGCGGTGGTCATGACGTCCTCACATCTGCGTGGTGGTGGGTCGGGCGGAGGGCACTCGTCCGATTGACCGAGCGCCCTACCGCTCAGGACTCGAAGCCGAGGGGCAGGTACTCGGCGACGTTCTCCTTCGTCACGACCGGGGCGTTGAGGACGATGCGACGCGGGACCTCGACCTGGACGAGGTCGCTGATGCCCTTGTCCTGTGCGATGAGGCGCGCGAGCTTGATGCCGTCCGCCGCCTGCGTCGGCGGGTAGAGGACCGTCGCCTCCATCTTGCCCTCCTGGATCCAGCGCATCGCGTTCGCCGAGCCGGCGCCGCCGATGAACGACATCTCGTGGCGGTTGGCCTGGTCGAGCGCCGCCATGACGCCGACACCCTGGTCGTCGTCGTGGTTCCAGAGGATGTCGATCTTGGGTGCGGCCTGGAGGAGGTTGGACGCCTGGCGCTCACCCGACTCGACGGTGAACTCGGCGGCCACTCGGTTGTCGACCGTCTGGTTGCACGCCTTGAGCGCGTCTGCGAAGCCCTTGGAGCGGTCCTGTGTCAGCGGCAGGGCGTCGAGGCCGGCGATCTCGGCGATGACCGGGTCCGTGAGGTTCTTCTCCTTGACGAGCTGGCAGGCGTAGGTGCCCGCCGAGACGCCCATGCCGTAGTTGTCGCCGAGGATCGTCGCGCGTGCCGCGAACGGGCTGGAGAACTCTCGGTCGACGTTGATGACCGGGATGCCGGCGTCCATGGCCTTGGTGGCGACCTCGGTCAGGGCGGCACCGTCCGTCGGCAGGAGGACGATGGCGTCGACCTTCTCGTTGATGAAGGTCTCGATGTGGCTGATCTGAAGGCTCGCGTCGTTGGTCCCCTCGGCGACCTTGAGCTCGACGTCGCTGAACTTCTGGGCCTCGGCCTGCGCGGCCGAGTTGATCGCGCCGAGCCAGCCGTGGTCCGCCGCGGGGCCCGAGAAGCCGATGACGACCTTCTCGCCCGGCGCGTCGTTGTCGCTGGCGGCGCCAGCTGCCTGGGTGGCGCCCGTGGGCGTCTGCGGCTCGTTGCTCGTGCAGCCAGAGGCGACGAGCGCCGCGGAGAGGGTGATCGCTGCGATGGCGACACGCCGGGGGCGAAGCAGTGAAGCGGACACGCTGACTCCTATGTGAGCGGTGGAGAGGGGGTGAGAGGTGGTGCTGGTGGAACGGGACTGCTGGGTGGTTGCGATCCGAGCCGGAGCGGTGGGTCACCGGACTCGACGAGCGAGCCCAGCGGCATACGGCTAGGTCTTGGCGGGGCGCGCGACGCGCTGCTGGAGCAGGACGGCGGCGACGATGATGGCTCCCTTGGCGACGGCCTGCGTCGACGTGTCGAGGTTGTTCAGGGTGAAGACGTTGGTCAGCGTCGTGAAGATGAGGACGCCGAGGACCGTCCCGACGACCGTGCCCCTTCCTCCGGTGAGGAGCGTGCCGCCGATGACGACCGCCGCGATGGCGTCGAGCTCGTAGAGCGTGCCGTGCGTCGACGTCCCGGTCGTCGTGCGGGCCATGATCATGACGGCTGCGATGCCGCAGGCGATCCCGAGCAGGACGTAGAGGTACATGGTCTGCCGCTGGACCCGGATGCCGGCGAGGCGGGCGGCCTCTGCGTTGCCGCCGATGGCCAGTGTGCGTCGACCGAACGTCGTGCGGTTGAGCAGGACCCAGCCCACGGCGGCAACCACGGCGAACATGATGACGAGCACGGGTATGCCGAGGACGCTGCCACCGAAGAACTCGATGAAGCCGCGGTCGCGGATGATCTGCGTCCTCCGCTTGGCGATGATCTCGGCCAGGCCACGGGCCGCCGCGAGCATGGCAAGCGTGGCGATGAACGGCGCTATCCGGCCGTACGCGATGAGCAGCCCGTTGACGAGGCCGCAGCCGGCACCGACCGCGACGGCTGCGAAGACCATGACGACCCAGTGGTACTGCTCGGCCATGGCCTGAGTGGCAAGGGTCGTCGCCCATACCGACGAAAGTGCGACGATCGCGCCGACGGACAGGTCGATGCCCCCGCCACAGATGACGAAGGTCATCCCCACGCTGACGACGCCGATGACCGAGCCGAGCCGGAGGATGGTCAGCGCGTTCTCGGGGCTCGCGAATCGATCTCCAGCCGTGAGGATTCCGACGATGATGAGCAGGACCAGCGCCAGGACGAGACCGGCGTTGCGGCCCGCCGGCCCACTCAGCAGGTGTGCCACTCCTCGGCGAGATGGCCGTATGCCGCTGGGCTCGGTTCCGTCTCTGCCGCGCGGTACGGGGGTGGCGGGCTGCTCGGACGGCGTCGTGTCGGCCTTCGTCACATCGCTCATGCCGCGTCTCCCTTCAGGATGATGTCGAGGACCGCGTGCTCGTCGAGCTCGTCGGCCGGACCTTCGTGACGGACGGTGCGGTCCGCGAGGACCAACACCCGGTTGGACAGCCCGAGCACCTCGGGGATCTCGCTGGAGACGACGACCACGGCGACGCCCTGGTCGGTGAGGCGCCGGATGAGGGCGTAGATCTCGGAGCGCGCCCCGACATCGACTCCGCGGGTCGGCTCGTCGAGCAGGAGCACGCGGCAGCCGCGGAGGAGCCAGCGGGCCAGGACGACCTTCTGCTGGTTGCCGCCGGAGAGGGTGCGGGACTCGCGATGGGCGCCACGCGGACGGACGTCGAGGGACTCGAGGAGCTCCTCGGCAGCCTCGCGCTCGGCGTCCCGGTCGAGCAGGCCGGCGCGGGAGAAGCGTGCCAGGGTGGCGAGGCTGATGTTCTCGGTGAGCGTGGCGCCGAGGACGAGGGCCTGGCTCTTGCGCTCCTCGGGGCAGAGCCCGATGCCCGCGGCGACCGCTGCGGCGACGGAGCCCGGCCGAACCCTGCGGCCCCCTACCGTGACGGTCCCACGGCTGGGCGCCCGCGCGCCGAAGATCGTCTCGACGATCTCCGACCTGCCGGAGCCGACGAGGCCCGCGAGCCCGACGACCTCACCGGGGCGCACCGCGAGGCTGACGTCGGCGAACTCTCCGTCCCTGGCGAGGCCCTCCACGCGGAGCAGGGGCTCGTCGGCCGAGGGCCGGGGCCGCGGCGGGAAGACGTACTCGATGGCGCGTCCGGTCATGTGCCGGATGAGCTGCTGGGTCGGGGTCGACTTGGCGTCGAGGCCCGTCGTGACGGTGCGTCCGTCCTTGAGGACCGTGACGCGGTCACCGATCTCGCGGATCTCCTCGAGGCGGTGGGAGATGTAGATGACGGCGACGTCCTGCGCCTTGAGCTCACGGATGACGCCGAAGAGCTGGTCAACCTCGGCCGCGTCGAGCACGGCGGAAGGCTCGTCCATGATGATGAGGCGGGCGTCGCGCGACAGCGCGCGTGCCATGCTGACGATCTGCCGGGACGCGGCCGACAAGTTGCCCACCTCGGTCGTCGCGGAGATCTCACGGTGCCCCAGCCGCTTGAGCAGCTCGGCGGCGGTCCGCCGGGCGGCGCCCCGCTCGGAGAAGCCGAAGCGGGCCGGCTCGTGCCCGAGGAAGACGTTCTCCGCCACTGAGAGGCCCTCGACGAGGTCGAGCTCCTGGTACATGGTCGCGATGCCGAGGTCCATGGCGGCCTGCGGGTGGTGGAGCTGGACCTGCTCGCCGTCCCACTCGATCGTGCCCTCGTCGAGCTCGTGCACGCCGGCCAGGACCTTGATGAGCGTGCTCTTGCCCGCCCCGTTCTGGCCGAGGAGGCAGTGCACCTCGCCGGGCGTGACCTCCAGGTCGACACCATCCAGGGCGACGACGCCGGGGAAGCGCTTGACCACGCCGGCCATCCGCAGCAGCGGCCTGGGCAACGCCGCCTCGTCTCGTCGTTGAGAACTCATGAGAGTCACCTTCACCGACTTTTGTCTGTACGTCAAGCAAAAGTTTCAATATTGAGACACGTAAGTTGAAATGCTGGCCGACTTAAGTTGCCTGTGCTTGACTTCGTTGGTGCCTAGTGAGCGGTCTCACCGCGGGTCCCGACCCATGCGGTCGGTGCAGCCCTCCTCGTCATCCCCGTCCACGAGCGGGGCTGGCGAGCTGCTCCAGCTGCTCCGTGACGAGACACCGCGAACTCGGGCGGAGCTGGCCAAGCTGACCGGCCTGGCCCGGTCGACCGTCGGTGCACGAGTCGATGCGCTCCTCGGCAGCGGGCTGCTCGCGCCCAGTGGTGAGGCCGCTTCAACGGGGGGTCGTCCTCCGACACGCTTCGCCTTCAACCCGGAGGCGCGCGTCGTCGTCGGTGCCGACCTCGGGGCCACCCACGGTCACGTCGCCCTGACCGACCTCGCCGGTCGCCCACTGTCGGTCATCTCAGAGGCCCTCGACATCTCCGACGGCCCGGAGCCCGTGCTGGACCTGCTCATCTCGATGATCGGTCGTTTACTGGCACAAGCGAATCGACGCCCGGACGAGCTCATCGGCATCGGCATCGGAGTGCCCGGGCCGGTCGAGCACTCGAGCGGCCGGCCGATGCAACCGCCGATCATGCCGGGCTGGGACGGCTACGACATACCCGCCCACGTCCGCGCGGCCTACGATGTCCCGGTCCTCGTCGACAACGACGTCAACATCATGGCCCTCGGCGAGCACGCGGTCGCCCACTCGGACGTCGAGCACCTCCTCTTCGTCAAGGTGGCAACCGGCATCGGCGCCGGAATCATCAGCGGCGGCCGGCTTCACCGGGGGGCCGTTGGAGCTGCCGGGGACCTCGGACACGTCGCGGCCCCGCACGCCCCCGACGTCCTGTGCACCTGCGGCAACACCGGCTGCCTCGAGGCCGTTGCGAGCGGCCGGGCGATCTCGAAGGAGCTCGGCGAGCTGGGCATCAGCGCCACGTCGAACCGTGACATCGTCGAGCTCGTCCGGGGCGGCAACATGGCCACGGCTCAGGCGGTTCGCCAAGCCGGTCGCACCCTCGGCGAGGTGCTCGCCACGTGCGTGAGCCTGCTCAACCCCTCCGTCATCGTCATCGGCGGCTCGCTGGCCCAAGCAGGCGAGAGCCTGATCGCTGGCGTCCGCGAGATCGTCTACGGCAGGTCGCTCCCCTTGGCCACGGGCCACCTGCAGATTGTCGCGGCCTCCACCGGTGTGCACGCGGGCGTCATCGGCGCGGCAACCATGGTCATCCAGCAGGTGCTGACGGCCGAGCGCATCGACGAGGCCATCGCCCGGGCCGCGACCTCGGCGGTCGCGTCGGGCACGTGACCGATACCGCGAGCCCGACACGCGCTTCGGTTGCCGGTCTGCCGAGCCAGCCCAGCGGCATACGGCCCCTGGTTGGGCCACTCACCGCCGCTTCAGCCTGCGCCGCCACCACGGCCTGGCCGTGGGCTCGGGCTTCGAGGGCACCGACGCCTCGGCAGGTGCGCGCACTACGTCGAGCGCCGCCTGCCGCTCGGCACGCAGCCTCCGCCAGGCCTCCACCATCTCGTCCACGTCGAGCGTCTTGGCGAGCATGGGTGGCAGCTTCCCCACAGCGGGCCGGAGGCGATCGGCGAGCACGCGCTTGTTGTAGTCCTCGATGATCTCCCGGACGTTCTGCTCCGTGGTCACATCGATGAGGGAGTCCGGATACGTCGCGGCCTCCTTGCGCAGCGCGAGCGCGCCCGGGAGCGCCCCGCCCAGGTCGAGGTTCTCCCGGGCGGCGTAGCGCTTGATCCACCAGTCCGGGTCATTCGCGTCGTGCAGGTCGAGCGGCTTGCCAGCGCCGGGGAGGTCGTCGAAGTCGCCCCGCTCCTGCGCCTCCCGGATCGCCTTCTCGACGGCGCTCTCGTAGTGGGGCGGCTGAGACATGCCACCACGGTAGCCCGCGCCGGAACCGGGACCTCAGTGCATTCATCAGCGCTCGCGCAGGAGAGCCCGGGCCGTCACTGGCAGCATGTGGGCGAGGCGTTCTTGGTCACAGGCAATGAGAGGAGCGTGGACGTGG
>DASUQN010000318.1:0-3577 GCA_036280515.1 Intrasporangium sp.
CGCATCGAGCGCCTCGACGAGACGGCCCAGGCCGTCGTCCGTGCCGTCTCGCTCAAGGGTGGCCGATACATCGGTCACGAGCTCCTGGACCGGGTCATGGGACTGCCCGAGGCCGAGCTCGAGGCCGCGATCGCCCAGGCCGTCGAGCACCACGTCCTCGAAGCCAAGTGGCCGCCCGCCTACACCTTCCGCCACGCCCTCCTCGGCGAGACGGCTGCCGAGGGCATGCTGCCGGGTGAGCGCCTACGGTTCCACAAGTCGTATGCCGCTGTGCTCGCTGAGTGCCCAGAGCTCGCTCCCGCCTCGGAGCTGGCCCGTCACGCAGCGGCCAGCGGCGACCTGCCGGCCGCGGTGGCCGCCAGCCGGGCGGCCGCCCAGTCAGCGATGGACGTCGGCGGACCACAGGATGCCCTCTTCCACCTCGAGCAGGCGCTGAGCTGGCTCGAGGACGATGATCCCGAGCGTGACGAAGTGGGCATTCGTGCGGCAGAGGCCGCGACGGCCGGCGGCGACACTCTCCGGGCGGTCCGGCTCCTCAAGGACAGCATCGACCACCCTGGCCCACGGCAGCGACCCGAGATGAGGGCCGAGCTCCTCGCGCGCTACGCCACCCTGTCTCGCATGCTCGACCTACCGGTCGACGGACTGGGCCTGACCACCCAGGCCGTGGACCTGCTGCCGCCTGACGTGACGCCTCGTCGGGTCCTCGTCCTCATCGCACACGTGCAGCAGCTCGTCGATGAGGGCGCGTTCGTCGCCGCGGTGCGCACCGGCGACGAGGTCATCGCGATGGCCGGCGACCTCGGGATGCGCGACTCGCTCCTCGAGATCCGCACGATCCTGACCCGGGTCATCGAGGCGCAGCAGGATCTCGATGCCGTCGAGACCTACCTGCGCGGCCTGCTCGAGGACGTTGCTGGCACGGACAATCCGATCCAGCTGCGCCTCGCGCATCAGCTGGCCGCGGTGGCGCACCGTCGAGGTGACTTGCGCGCCGCTCTGAACCACTACGACGAAGGCACCCGGATCGCACGCCGCCTCCACCTGGAATGGGCGCCCTGGGGACTCGACTGCCGCCTCCTCAGCGGACTGACCGCCTATGAGCTGGGCGAGTGGGACTCCGTGGCCGGACGACTGGGCCTCGCGTCCAAGCTGACTCCCCAGCCGGCTCGGGCGCTCTTCGAGGCCGCCGGTCTTGCCGTCCCGGTGGGCCGGGGCGAGCCGGTTCCGCCCAGCCGCCTGTCAGCGCTGCGCGAGTGGTGGTACGTCGACGGGCTGATCGTCGTCCTCAGCGTGATGCCAGCGATCGACCTGCTCGGCGATGCGGGCGACTTGGCGGGGACGCTCGAGATGACCTGCGAGGCAGCACAGGCACTCGACAAGGTCTGGGTCAAGTACCACGCCAGCGTGCGCATGGCCGCCCTTCTAGCGGGACAGGTGGCCACGCTCGCTCCTCGTGCCGACGCCGAACTGAGCGCCCGGGCGGTGCGGACCGTGGAGGACCTGCAGGCGCGCGCTGACCACCTCATCGCCAAGGTGGTGCGCAAGTCCAAGGGCGCGGACTGGGATCCCAAGGACCTCGACGTGCTCCGTGACTCGAGCACCGAGACGTGGGCCTGGGCCAAGCGCCTGGAGGCGGAACGGCTTCGCCTCGCGTGGATGCTTGGCCAGGAGCCGCTTCCCCCGGCTGACGACATGGTGCGCGCCTGGCGCTCGGCCGTCGAGGGATTCGACCGGCTTGGTCACGTGTTCGAGGCGGCCCGCTCCCGGGCCCGCCTGGCCGCTGCGCTCCACGCAGCCGGGTCCGACGCAGAATCGCGGCTGGTCGCGGGGGCCGCCCGCGACGTCGCGGGACAACTCCGGGCCCGCCCACTCCTGGCTGAGCTCGACGCGCTGTCGCCGCGCGCTCCGCATGGCACAGCGGCTGCCGAGCTGACCCCTCGCGAGCTGGAGGTCCTCAGCCTTGTCGCCCGGGGCCTGTCCAACGGCCAGATCGGCAAGCAGCTCTACATCAGCACCAAGACGGTCAGCGTTCATGTCTCCAACCTGCTCGCGAAGCTCGGCGCCTCCGGGCGCACGGAGGCGGCCGCCATCGCCCGCGATCGCGCCCTGCTGCCCTGATCGCTTGCGAGTCCATTGGACACTTTGCTCCGTCAAATTCCAGTTCTACTGCGCATGATGGACAGTCTGAACAGAGTTCGTTGGTCCGATTGCGCACTCATCTGATGCGGTAGCACTCTGGCGCCAGAGGACCCGGCGACGGGGCCGGTCCCCCTACAGAGAGGGCGCCATGACCGCCATTGCCGAGCCGTACCGGATCAAGATGGTCGAGCCGATCACGATGACGACCCGTGACGAGCGCGAGGCCGCGATCCGTGCCGCGGGCTACAACACCTTCCTGCTGCGCAGTGACGACGTCTACATCGACCTGCTCACCGACTCTGGCACCTCAGCCATGAGCGACCGGCAGTGGAGCGCCCTGATGCTCGGGGATGAGGCCTATGCGGGTGCGCGCTCCTTCGACCACCTCGTCGAGTCGGTGCGCGAGAACTACGGCTTCCCCTTCGTCTGCCCGACCCACCAGGGTCGAGGAGCCGAGCACCTCATCTCAAAGATCCTGATCGCTCCCGGCCAGCACGTCCCGGGCAACATGTACTTCACGACGACCCGGGTTCACCAGGAGCTCGCCGGCGGCACGTTCCACGACGTCATCATCGACGAGGCCCACGACCCCGGGTCGCGCCACCCGTTCAAGGGCAACGTCGATCTCGACAAGTTCCTGGCCCTCATCGATGAGGTCGGCGCGGACAACATCGCCTACATCAACGTCGCCGTCACCGTGAACATGGCGGGTGGCCAGCCTGTCTCGATGGCCAACATCCGCGCCGTCCGCGAGATCTGCGACCGCCGCGGCATCATCATGTGGTCCGACGCGACGCGCCTCGCCGAGAACGCCTGGTTCATCAAGGAACGTGAGGACGGCTACGCCAACCGTCCGGTCGCCGGGATCGCCAAGGAGATGCTCTCCTACTTCGACGGCATCACCATGTCCGGCAAGAAGGACTGTCTCGTCAACATCGGTGGCTTCCTCGCGATGAGGGACGAGCGCATCCTCATCAAGGCACGCGAGCTCGTCGTCGTGTACGAGGGCATGCCGACCTACGGTGGCCTTGCCGGCCGGGACCTCGACGCGATGGCGGTCGGCCTGCGTGAGGCACTCGACGACGACTACCTGACGCACCGCATTGGCCAGGTGCGCTACCTCGGCGAGCGCCTGCGCGAGTCAGGGGTGCCGATCGTCGAGCCGGTCGGGGGTCACGCTGTCTTCATCGACGCTGCCGCGTTCCTCGACCACATGTCCCAGGACGAGCTTCCTGCACAGACGCTGGCGGCGGAGATCTTCGTCGACTCCGGGGTCCGCACGATGGAGCGTGGAATCGTGTCAGCGGGACGAGACGCCGATGGCAACAACCGCCACCCCAAGCTCGAGCTCGTGCGACTCACCATCCCGCGCCGCGTGTACACGAACTCGCACATGGACGTCGTGGCCGAATCGGTCATCAGGGTCTTCCGACGA
>DASUQN010000319.1:0-3062 GCA_036280515.1 Intrasporangium sp.
GAGCTCGAGCGCGCCAGGGCGATGGTCGCGGCGATCCGGGAGGCGACCTCCATGCCTCCTTTCGAGGATTCTGGGACGGGTTCCAAGCGAGGATTCTGAGACGGGTCCTTGTAGGCGCCATCACCCTGAGCACGCCCCTGCCCGATATCCGCAACGGTCAGGATTTGGAGCCCTGGCCTCCTTGGTTGGCCAGACCCACCGCGGCGCCAGGCACCTCACCCCGACCCGAAATCGACGATGTTGGGCACGATCAACATCACCACGAGGTGGCCACCAGGCAGTCGATGTCGGGAACTTCAGGGCTGCTCGCGCAGCGGCCGGTAGTTGGCGTGGAAGATCCGTGTCCCGAAGCCCCGGAGGGTCAGATCGCGGACCGTAGGGGAAAGGGTGCGGGCGCGGTCGCGGCGGTGGGTTTGCCTGCGGACCCAGTCGGTCCGCGGTCGTCGGCGATGTTCGAAGGCCGACAGTGCCGAGGTGATTTCGGTCGCCTTGGCGAGCGACTCGGCCAGGATGGCGGCGTCTTCGAACGCCATGGCGGCGCCTTGGGCCATGTTGGGTGAGGTCGCGTGGGCGGCGTCGCCGATGAGCAGCACCGCACCGTGCGACCAGCGGTCGAGCACGACCTCCTCGACCGGGCCGGCATGCATGACACGCTCGCCACCCATCGTCTCGAGCGCGTCGAGCAGGGTGGGCACCGGGTCCGCATAGCCAGCCAGAAGTTCTCGCAATGATCGCGGGTCCTCGAGCGGCCCGTCGCAGTAGCAGTACACCTGACCGCCGCCGATCGGGATGGTGAGGAAGGCGGACCCGACCCCCAGCAACACCGACCACGTTTCCGGTTGGTCACCCCAGGGGACCACGAAGCGGCGCGCGTACTGGCCGACGGGCTGAACCGCTGCAATGCCGAAGACTAGTTGCCGCACTGTGGAGTGCACGCCGTCTGCTCCCAGCACCAGGTCGTAGCGGGCTGATGTGTCGCCCGCCGTGACCGTGACGCCCTCCTCACCGACGGACACCTCCTCCGGGCTCAGGCCCCATCGCACGGGAACGCCGTCAATTCCGGCGAGCAGCACCTGATGCAGGTCCGCTCGGGGTAACGCCAGGCACGGTCCCACCCCGTGCCACCACCGCTCTACGTCGACCTCGAAGAGCGGACGTCCGAGATGGTCGGCCGTCCGCTGCCGCCGAATGTGGACGGCGCACTCGGCCACCAGAGCCCCCAGGCCCAACGCCTCCAGGGCGCGGGCCGCGTTGCCGGGCAAGTAGATCCCGCTGCCCTCGCGTGGCGGCGCCGACTGGCGCTCGAAGATCTCGACCGCCGCACCCCAGTCGCGGAGCGTTCGAGCGGCGGCGAGCCCGGCGAGTCCGGCACCGACTACCAGGACCCGAACCTCATGACCGAGCATCGGGCGCCGCCGGTGGTTCCCTCGTGTTCACAGATCCTCCCGTCGAGGACGGCGCGCACATCGGCGTGGTCACTCTCGATGGCCAGTCGCTCTGCCCGCGTTGACGAAGCGCGACGCGGGCGAGCGCGAGCCGGCATTTCAGGCACCGCGGATCAGCACCCGTAAGGCATTCACGGCGGCCCTGCCTTCTCGGCTCTGGCTCGTCGGGGACGGATGTTCCGGTTCCGGCGGAACAAGTTCTCCGGGTCGTACGTCTCCTTGACCTCGGTGAGGCGGTCGAAGTTGGCGCCGTAGGTCGCCCGGACTCGCCCCTCGTCTTCGTCGGCCGTCTGGAAGTTGAGGTAGTTGCCCCCTGTCGAGAAGGGCCGGACGCTCTTCCATGCCTCCCGGACCCAGGCCACGTGCTCGTCGTCGGGAGCGTCGACGAGCCATTGACCGGCGAAGGCGGTCATGTATCGGGCATCGCGGTTGCCGACCGCCCCGTCGTCGTCGGCCCGCTCGTTCAGCGCGCCCGCGAGGTGGATGACGATCGATTCCGACCGGGGGGATGTCAGCTTCAGGGCACTGTCGCGAAAGGTGTCGAGGAACTCGGTCGTCAGCTCGGCGAGGTACTCGGTCTTCCAGTAGTAGCGGTTGCCCTTGGGCTCCATCCCGTCGAGCATCGCCTGTTGGTCGGTGTAGGGCTTCTCGGTGACGAGGTCGGCGAGCGGGTCGCCGAGGGCTCGGACCGGAGCGAGGTCGGCCTCCACGTCGACACCGCTGTGGCACACAAGCAGCACGACCACGGGCCTGCCGTGCCACTCCTCGGGGAGGAATGGAGCCGGCGGCGCGAGGCGCACGTTCACGGCCGCGGTCAACTCACGCGGCGCCGCCTCCGTGAGGTTGCGGTACGCCGCGAGCACGTCGTCGACCAGCTCGGCACTCCAGACGATGAGGCCACCGGTAACGGTCGGGCCGACCTCGTGCAGCCGGAACGTGAGCCGGGTGACGACGCCGAAGTTGCCGCCACCGCCCCGGAGCGCCCAGTAGAGGTCGGTGTTCTCGCTGCGGCTGGCCGTCCTGATCTGGCCGTCCGCGGTGACGATCTCGACCTCATCGAGGTTGTCCGCCGCCCAACCGAAGCGCCGCGTGAGGTATCCCAAGCCGCCGCCAAGGGTCAGGCCGGCGACGCCGACGTCGGAGGCGAACGAGCCCAACGGCGTGGCCAGTCCGTGCGCCTGTGTCGCCCGGTCGACGTCGGCTAGCAGGCACCCGGGCCCGACCTGCGCGATCCTCGCGTCCGGGTCGACGGTGATGTCGCGCATGCGCGACATGTCGAGCGTCAGACCCCGCTCGGCGATCGAGGTGCCGGCCATGTTGTGACCCCCGCCCTTGATGCTCAGCAACAGGCCGTGATCTCTCGCGAACCCGACAGCCACAGCGACGTGGACGGCCGAGGTCGGTTGGAGCACGAGCGCGGGGGACGCCGCAACCATGCCGTTCCAGACCAACACGGCGTCGTCCCAGCCCGCGTCGCCCGCGACAAGCAACGGACACTCGAACCTCGAGTCGAGCTCGTAGACCTGCTCCGACGTCAGTCTCACGAGGCCGCCGTCAAGTCCGGCCACGTCGATGGTGCTCGTCTTCATGCGCCCGCCTTTCGATCCGTCCGCGCCA
>DASUQN010000320.1:0-4581 GCA_036280515.1 Intrasporangium sp.
TACCAGGCAGTGCCTGCCTAGAAGCCCACTCACTCAAGTGCCAGGATCGCTCCATGCACAGATCTGCCATGGTCGTTGAGCTGGCTATTGGAGACCAGTTCTCGTTGGACGACCAAATGCTCACAGTCGCCCGAGCCGCCGCAGATCCCTTGGGGCTCGTGGAGAATTGGTCGAAGAGTGGGACTACCCGTTTGAGGGAACGATCTCCTCCACCGTAGAGGTGCCCTAGCCCAGACCTAGTCCGGCGTCCGGCTCCTCTCGGCTGGACACCGCCCAGACAGCCTGAGGGCCCGAGCGCTATTCGAGCTCAGGCCCTCAGATCGAGCAGAATTAGCTGCAGCCGCTGGTGCTTCCGCAGCCTTCGCAGACGTAGCACGATCCAGCCGGGCGCATCTTGGTGCCGCACGTCATGCAGATCGGCGCGTCCGCTGAGATGCCCATGAACTTCTCCATGAGCTCGGCCGACGAGTGGACCTCGCTTGAAGCCTCCTTGGCCGATGCGGCGCCTGCGCCGAACTTCACCTCCGCCGCAGTGCTCTTGCTCTCCGACTTCTCCGGCTTCGGCTCGGTCGGCTTCTTGGAGACCGGAGCCGACTGCTGCAGAGTCTCGAGCTCCTCCTCAATGTCCTCGTCGGACTCGTCCACGTCGAAGGCCTCGTAGGAGCCGGTCTCGACCTGGCGAGTGCGCTCTTCGGCCGTGTGGATCCCCATGAAGGACCTCGTGTCGAAGTCGAGGTAGTCGAGAGCCAAGCGGCGGAAGACGTAGTCCATGATCGACTGCGCCATGCGCACGTCCGGGTCGTCCGTGAGGCCAGCGGGCTCGAAGCGCAGGTTGGTGAACTTCTCGACGAAGGTCTCGAGTGGGACGCCGTACTGCAGGCCCACCGACACGGCGATCGAGAACGCGTCCATCACACCGGCGAGGGTCGAGCCCTGCTTGCCGAACTTGAGGAAGATCTCGCCGAGCGTGCCGTCGTCGTACGTCCCGGCCGTCAGGTAGCCCTCGGCCCCGCCCACCGCGAACGAGGTCGTCTGCGACGTGCGCCGCTTGGGCAGGCGACGACGGAGCGGCCGGTACTCGACCACTTTCTCGACCTTGACCTCGTCAGCAGCGGCCCTGGCGTCCTTGGCCGTCGACCCGCCGTCCGATAGTGGCTGACCCACCTTGCAATTGTCGCGGTAACAGGCCAAAGCTTTGAGACCAAGCTTCCAGCCCTGCAGGTAGACGTCCTCGATCTCCTCGATCGTGGCCGACTCGGGCAGGTTCACGGTCTTCGAGATCGCGCCCGACAGGAACGGCTGCACCGCGGCCATCATCCGCACGTGGCCCATCGGCGGGATGGCCCGGGCGCCCATCGCGGTATCGAACACCTCGTAGTGCTCCGGCTTGAGGCCGGGCGCGTCGATGACGTGGCCCTTGTCGGCGATGTACTCGACGATCGCCTCGATCGACTCCTCCTGGTAGCCGAGCTTCCTCAGCGCCCGCGGGATCGTCAGGTTGACGATCTGCATCGAGCCGCCGCCGACCAGCTTCTTGAACTTGACGAGCGAGAAGTCCGGCTCGATGCCGGTCGTGTCGCAGTCCATCATGAAGCCGATGGTGCCGGTCGGCGCGAGAAGGCTGGCCTGGGCGTTGCGGAAGCCGTTCTTCTCCCCCAGCTTGACGACCTCGTCCCAGGCCTTCGTCGCCACCTTGTGGATGTCGGAGTCCATCGCGTCGAGCGTCCGGATGTCGTCGTTGGCAGCCTGGTGCTTGCGCATGACCCGCTTGTGCGCCTCGGCGTTGCGGGCGTAGCCGGCGTACGGACCGACCACAGCCGCGAGCTCGGCCGACCGCTTGTACGCAGCCCCGGTCAGCAGCGACGTGATCGCCGCGGCGAGCGAACGCCCGCCCTCGGAGTCGTAGCCGTGACCGGTCGCCATGAGGAGCGCACCGAGGTTGGCGTAGCCGATGCCGAGCTGGCGGTAGTTGCGCGTCGTCTCGGTGATCGCCTCGGTCGGGAAGTCCGCGAAGCAGATCGAGATGTCCATCGCCGTGATGACGAGCTCCGTGACCTTCTCGAAGGTCACCGCGTCGAACGTGTCGTCGTCGCGGAGGAACTTGAGCAGATTGAGCGACGCCAGGTTGCACGAGCTGTTGTCGAGCGACATGTACTCACTGCACGGGTTGGACGCGGTGATCCGACCCGTCTCCGGGTTCGTGTGCCAGGCGTTGATCGTGTCGTCGTACTGCAGACCCGGGTCGGCGCATTCCCACGCCGCCTGCGCGATCTTCTCGAAGAGCCCACGGGCGTCGACCTTCTCGATGACCTCACCCGTCAGGCGCGCCCGGAGGCCGAACTCGCCACCGTCCTCGACGGCCTTCATGAACTCGTCCGTCACACGGACCGAGTTGTTTGCGTTCTGGTACTGGACCGAGACGATGTCTCTCCCGCCGAGGTCCATGTCGAAGCCGGCGTCACGCAGCGCGCGGATCTTGTCCTCCTCGCGCGCCTTCGTCTCGATCAACTCCTCGATGTCCGGGTGGTCGACGTCGAGCACGACCATCTTCGCCGCGCGACGGGTCGCACCGCCCGACTTGATCGTCCCCGCCGAGGCGTCCGCACCGCGCATGAACGACACGGGACCGGACGCTGTGCCACCGGACGACAGCAGCTCCTTGGACGATCGGATCCGCGAGAGGTTGAGGCCCGCACCGGAGCCACCCTGGAAGATCTTCCCCTCTTCCTTGTACCAGTTGAGGATCGAGTCCATCGAGTCGTCGACGGCGAGGATGAAACACGCTGACCCCTGTTGGGGCGACTTGGTCCCGACGTGGAACCACACCGGCGAGTTGAACGAAACCACTTGGTGGAGAAGGGTATACGTCAACTCGTGCTCGAAGATCTCGGCGTCCTCGTCGGAGCCGAAGTAGCCGTGCTGCTTCCCAGCAGCGGTGTACGTCATCACGACACGGTCGATGAGCTGCTTGAGCGACTTCTCTCGTGCGTCCGTGCCGACGGCCCCGCGGAAGTACTTCGTCGTGACGATCGTGCTGGCGTTCACCGACCAGAAGTCGGGGAACTCCACATCACGCTGCTCGAAGATCGTCTCGCCGGTCCTCCAGTTCTGCTGGACGACGTCGCGGCGCTCCCAGGTCACCTCGTCGTAGGGGTGCACGCCAGGCGTGGTGTAGATGCGCTCGACCTTGACGCCCTTCTTGGCGCCACCCCTCGAACGCGAGCTGCGGTTTCCGATCTCCGTCATGCTGCGGCCTCCCTGACCGTGACAACGGTCCATGTCGCGGACCTGATGTCCTAGTGATGAGTCTTCTACAGAGCACCGACAGTGCCCCGTGGTGTTGCGAGGGGGTGGAGGGCGATTACCGCTTCGCGCCGACCTCGGGCCGAACCGAAGGCTCGTGCCCGAGCGCGTCACGCTCGGCTCGAAGGACCGCGATGGCTCCTTCGAAATCCTCGAGCGTCTCCCAGGCCTGGTAGACGCTTGCGAACCTGAGGTAGGCGATCTCGTCGAGCTCGCGGAGCGGCTCGAGGACGGCCATGCCGACCTCGTGGGCCTCGATCTCCGCGTTCCCCTGCGCCCGGATGGTCTCTTCGACCCTCTGGGCCAGCAGGGCGAGGTCGTCCTCGGTGACCGGACGGCCCTGGCACGCCTTGCGCACCCCCGACAGGACCTTTGCCCGGCTGAACGGCTCCGAGGCCCCCGACCGCTTCATCACGTTGAGGCTCGAAGTCTCGATCGTCGTGAAGCGGCGGTTGCACTCGGGGCACTGACGGCGTCGGCGGATTGCGGTGCCGTCGTCCGTCGTACGTGAGTCGATGACGCGCGAGTCCGTGTGCCGGCAGAACGGGCAGTGCACTTGCGCTCACCTTCCTTCAACCACGATTCCGTATGCCGCTGAGCTCGCTCTGGGGACAGAGCTGGGGACAGCGTGTGGATGGCTTGTGCGTAACGTGTTGTCCCTTGGGGACTACATGTGGACGACTTACAGCCATGTAACTACTAGATGTTGGGGTAATCGTAGGCACGTGACCCACGCGTTATCAAGCCAATACGAGAACTTCGGCGCGTCGTGGCGAGCCCCGAGCCGGTGACCTGCGCAAACGCCACACCAGCCCCATCCGCCCCGAGGCCACCTCGAGGCACACCTGAGAGTGCCGAATGCCGCCTCAGTCGAGGTAGGACCACACCAGGATCATCACGATCGCCGGCACGGCGCCGAAGGCCGCCCAGCCCAGCGACCACTCGATCCTCGTGCCGAGATCGGGCGGCGTCGCAGTCGACCAGCCCAGGAGCAGCGACCCGAGCAGCCACCCCGACCCAACCACAGCCACCGCGGTGCCGGACACCAGGGGCCGGCCGTCCTCGTCCTTCATCTGCTCTCCTCCGTCATGGTGCGGTCCCGTGTGCTCAGCCCGCTGCCCTGCGCAGGCTGAGAAGCGGACAGGGAGCTCCAGGCCACATCCGCTGCTCCGGTCTGCCGGCGACGATCGCGGCCAGGTTGTGCTCGCTCGTGGTTCCCTCGTCGGTGTAGTCGCTGTGCAGGAACGAGCCCATGAGCAGTTGGTTGGTCGACCCGGG
>DASUQN010000321.1:0-2076 GCA_036280515.1 Intrasporangium sp.
CGTCCAAAGTCGTGCTGCCCGAGGCTACCGCGCCTCGTCTTCCCCGATGGACAGGTTCCTGCGGCTGGGCTCACAGCCTGAATCGGCACGCGCGTCGCCATTTGCGGGTATCCATGGTTCATGGACGTTGCGACGAGCCTGTTGCTCGGGCCGATGCTCCGCTATGCGGACGAGACGAGTGCGACCGTCTGGGTCGAGGCGGCGAACAGCTCGACGGTGACGGTCACCTGTGCTGGGCGCAGTTGGGAGGCTCCGACGTTCCTGGTCGAGGGCCACCACTACGCGCTCGTCATCATCGAGGGGCTCGAACCCGCGTCGATCCACGACTACGCCCTCTCCCTGGATGGAGAGATGGTGTGGCCCCCGCCGGACAGCCCCTATCCAGCTCCGCACATCCGCACCATCGACCGGACCCAGCCGACGCGTCTTGCGTACGGCTCGTGCCGCACAGCGGTGCCGCACGACGAGGAGGGCAACCGGACCAACGGCGTGGACGCGCTGCGTGCCCTCGCGCTCGCCATCGCTGCGGGGACGGCGGAGCAGCCTGACCTCATCGCGTTCCTCGGGGACCAGGTGTACGCGGACATGACGTCCGACGCGATGCGGGAGTACATCAGCCAGCGCCGGAGTCTGGACGAACCGCCGGGGGAGGAGATCAAGGACTTCGAGGAGTACGCGCACCTCTACCGGCTCGCCTGGACGGATCCCGGGAACCGGTGGCTGCTGTCCACGGTGCCGAGCTGCATGATCTTCGACGACCACGACATTCGCGACGACTGGAACACCTCATGGACGTGGCACGAGGAGATCAACCGGACGTCGTGGTGGCACGAGCGCCTCATCGGCGGCCTCGCGTCCTACTGGGTCTACCAGCACATCGGCAACCTGTCGCCCACCCAGCTGCGCGCCGACGAGGTCTACGCGCGCGTGGTGGCGCACGTGGGCGGCAGTGAGCTGGACCTGACCGATGTCGTGAACGACCTCGCCCGCCGGGTCGACCGCCATCCCGAGGTCTACCGCTGGAGCTACGTCCGGGACTTCGGGGACAGCCGCCTCGTCGTCGTCGACTCACGGGCCGCACGCGTCCTCGAGCCGAAGCGGCGCTCGATGCTCGACCCCGACGAGATGGCCTGGCTCGAGGAGCAGCTGACCGGCGATGTCGACCACCTCCTCATCGGCACGTCGCTGCCGTTCCTGCTGCCCCCGGGGCTGCACGACCTCGAGGCGATCGACGAGGTGCTCGCGACCGGGGCGTTCTCGTCGCAAGCCCTGTCGCGACCCGTCTCCTACGTGGCGGAGCGGCTGCGGCAGACGGTCGACCTCGAGCACTGGGCGGCCTTCAACGAGGGTTTCGCCGAGGTCTTCGAGCTCGTCATGGCAGTGGCTCGTGGCGAGCGCGGCCGGCCACCGTCGACGATCACGTTCCTCTCCGGCGACGTCCACAACTCCTATGTCGCGCAGGTCGAGGACGCCGGGAAACATGGTGCCCGGTCGCTCATCGTGCAGGCAGTCTGCTCGCCCATCCGCAACCCCATGCCGAGGGGAATGCGCATCATGGTGTCGGCCTTCGCCAAACGCCTCGTCCGGCCCATGCGCTGGATCGCCACCCGGTCCGACCGCATCCCCGATCCCGTCTACCCGTGGCGGGTCACCGACGGCCCGTGGTTCGACAACTGCATCGGCGAGCTGCGCGTCAGCGGACCGGATCTCGAGCTCACCTGGCGCAGGGGTGAGGTGCGGTCCAGCGATGATTCCGGCCATGCGGATCCGATCCTGACGAACGTCGCCACCGTCCGGATCGCCGGATACCCGGCCCGGGAGGCGACTCCCGCCTGAAGCGGCTCACTCCTGCTCGGGCTGGGCTGTCGGGTGGTGGGGACTCTGCTCGCCGCTGTGGCGCAGCTGCGACCGGTAGACGACAGGAGTCAGATACGGCAGCCATCGGCGGGGTGGCTTGACGCCCGGCTCGGGGATGTTGCCATCCCAGTCCACGCGGACGGTGGCAGCCGGGCGGCCCGTGAGGCGGTGGACGAGCCGTTCGACGAGATTGCGGTTGTCGTCTCCGTGGACGACCGT
>DASUQN010000322.1:0-4017 GCA_036280515.1 Intrasporangium sp.
AGCGAGACGTCGCGTCCGCTGTAGCGGCGGCCGCCGCCCTGCGTGCGCTCCGGGGACACGAGCCCGAGCCGGTCGTACTGCCGCAGCGTCTGGGCGTGCATGCCGGCGAGCTGGGCAGCGACGGAGATGACGAAGACGGGGGTCTCGTCATCCGGCGCCATCGGGTGCTGGTTCGTCCGTGCCACTCGTCACCACCTTCATCTCATTGGATGCTTCTGGCTCCCACCGGGGGAGCCTCAGAGCCGGGCTCGCTGGAAGAGGTCCGCCCGCGGGTCCTGGCCGTCCTCCGCCTCGGCCATCTTCTCGATCGCCTCACGTGCCTCGTCGGTCAGGCGTTGCGGCACGACGACCTGGACCTTGGCGAGCAGGTCCCCTGCCTTGTCGCCGCGCTTGATGCCACGGCCCCGGACCCGAAGCACCCGGCCACTGGGCGTGCCTGGCGCGATCTTGACCTTGACCGACCCACCATCGAGCGTCGGCACGGCAACGGTTGCTCCGAGTGCCGCCTCCGCAAAGGTCACGGGCAGGTCCACGGTGAGGTTGTCGCCCTCGCGACCGAAGACCGGGTGCCTGTCGACCGACACGGTGAGGATGAGGTCACCGGCCGGCGCGCCCGGGTCGCCCGGGCGGCCCTTGCCACGCAGCTTGATCTTCTGACCATCCTTGACGCCCGGCGGGATCCGGGCCGTGATGCGGCCGAGCTCCGGCGACGTCAGGGTGACCGTCGAGCCCTCGGCCGCCTCGCGGAAGCCGATCCTCGTCGAGGCCGACACGTCGGCGCCGGCGCGCGGTCCGGCCGTGGCACCGAACCCGCCCGGGTACCCGGCCCCTCCGGGGAAGCCGGCGCCCCCGCCGCCGAACATCTGGCCGAGCAGGTCCTCGATGTTCGGCTGGGCACCGCCGGTGCCGAAGCGGACCCGCTCACCGCCACCGCCGAAGTTCGCGAAGATGTCCTCGAAGCCACCCGCGCCGCCGGGCGCGAACCGCGCACCGCCGTGGGACATGGCCCGGATCGCGTCGTACTCGCGGCGTTGCTCCGGATCGGACAGGACAGCGTACGCCTCGCCGATCTCCTTGAACCGCTCCTCAGCCTTCGTGTCACCGACGTTGTGGTCGGGGTGCAGGTCCCGGGCGAGCTTGCGATACGTCTTCTTGATCGTCGCGGCATCCGCATCCTGGGGCACGCCCAGGGTCGCGTAGAAGTCCTTCTCGAACCAGTCCTGGCTAGCCATGGCGCACCTCCGTCTCTCTCATCTTGCCCGTATCTCCCCGGTCAAGCGGGGTCCGCCACCGACACGCGGGCGGCCCGGACGAGCCGCTCACCGATCCGGTATCCGGGCTGGATCACCTGCACGACGGTCGTGCTGGTCGCCTCCTCCGGCAGCTCGGCCTCCACGTGCATGAGCGCCTCATGCACCGTCGGGTCGAACTCCTCGCCCTTCTCGCCCAGCCGCTCCACGCCGAAGCGCCCCAGGATCGACTCGAGCTTCTCGGCGATGGCCGCGAAGGGGCCGTCCTCGAGGGCACCGGCCTCCCTGGCCGAGTGGATGTCGTCCAGCACCGGCAGGAGCGACTCCACGACGCCGCCGACCGCGGCGTGCCGAATGAGGTCACGATCCCGGTCGACGCGCCTCTTGTAGTTGACGTACTCCGCCTGGAGCCGTTGCAGGTCGGCGAGCAGCGTCGCCGCCATGGTGTCCTCCTCTGCCAGGGCCGCCTCGGGTCCATCCGAGCGGGCCTGCTGCGGGTCGGGGGCGTGGTCGTACTCGTCGTCGCCGCCCGGCTCCGCCGACGCGCCGGCACCACCCTCGTAGTACATGTGCTTGGGCGAACCCGCCGGGGGCGGGGTGCCGGCATTGCGTCCGGCAGCCCGGGCACCCTGGTCGGCGCCGGCCGGCTCGGGGCCGGCGCCTTCCGGGGTCAGGTCCTCGGGGGTCACGCCCTGGGGATCACTGGTGGTCACTTCGCGTCCTTGACGTCCTCGTCATCGATGACCTCGGCGTCGACGACGTCGTCGTCCGCGCCACCCGAGCCACCGGACCCATCGGCCGAAGCGCCTGCCCCAGCCGAGGAGCCGTCAGCCCCAGCGGAACTGGAGGGGGAAGCGGAAGCCGACTCAGCGGCATACACCGCCTGTCCCATGGCTTGTGACGTCGTGTTGAGCGTCTCGATCTTGGCCTTGATGTCCTCGACACTGGCCTCGGAGCCCTCGGCCACCGCGGCCTTGAGGTCGGCGAGCGCCTCCTCGACGGGCTTCTTGACGTCGGCGGGAACCTTCTCGCCGGACTCCTTGAGGAAGGTCTCGGTCGAGAAGACGAGCTGCTCGGCCTGGTTCTTGACCTCGGCCTGCTCGCGACGCTGGCGGTCCTCCTCGGCGTGCGCCTCGGCGTCCTTGACCATGCGGTCGATCTCCTCCTTGGAGAGGGCCGAACCGCCGGTGATCGTCATCTTCTGCTCCTTGCCGGTGCCCTGGTCCTTGGCGGAGACGTTGACGATGCCGTTGGCGTCGATGTCGAAGGTGACCTCGATCTTCGGAACACCGCGCGGCGCCGGGGCGATGCCCGTCAGCTCGAACGTGCCGAGGGACTTGTTGTGCTGCGCGATGTCGCGCTCGCCCTGGAAGACCTGGATGAGCACCGACGGCTGGTTGTCGTCGGCGGTGCTGAAGATCTCGGAGCGCTTCGTCGGGATCGCGGTGTTGCGGTCGATGAGCTTGGTGAACAAGCCACCCTTGGTCTCGATGCCGAGCGAGAGCGGCGTGACGTCGATGAGCAGGACGTCCTTGCGCTCGCCCTTGAGGACACCGGCCTGCAGCGACGCGCCGACCGCCACGACCTCGTCCGGGTTGACGCCCTTGTTGGGCTCCTGGGCGGCCATCTCCTTGACGAGGTTGGTCACGGCGGGCATGCGGGTCGAGCCACCGACGAGGACGACGTGGTCGATGTCGGACACCTTGATGCCGGCGTCCTCGATGACGCGCTGGAAGGGCGCCTTGGTCCGCTCGAGCAGGTGCTTGGTCATCTGCTCGAACTGGGCCCGCGAGAGCGACTCGTCCAGGTGGATCGGGCCCTCGGGCGTCATCGAGATGTACTGCGCCGAGATGTTGGTCGACGTCGCGGTCGAGAGCTCCTTCTTGGCGCGCTCGGCCTCGTCGCGGAGGCGCTGCATCGCGATCTTGTCCTTGGACAGGTCCTGGCCCGTCTTGTTCTTCACCTGCGTGATGAGGTGCTGGACGATGACCTCGTCCCAGTCGTCACCACCGAGGTGGTTGTCACCGTTGGTGGCCCGGACCTGGATCGTCGCGAAGCCGTCCTCGGCGTCCTTGCCGACCTCGAGGAGGGACACGTCGAAGGTGCCGCCGCCGAGGTCGAAGACGAGGATGAGCTCGTCCTCCTTGCCCTTGTCGAGGCCGTAGGCGAGCGCCGCCGCGGTGGGCTCGTTGACGATGCGCAGGACGTTGAGGCCCGCGATCTCGCCGGCCTCCTTGGTCGCCTGGCGCTGGTGGTCCTCGAAGTACGCCGGCACGGTGATGACCGCGTCCGTCACCGTCTCGCCGAGGTACGACTCCGCGTCGCGCTTGAGCTTCTGGAGGATGCGGGCGCTGATCTCCTGCGCCGTGTAGGTCTTTCCGTCGATCTCCGGCGTCTTCCAGTCGCTGCCCATGTGGCGCTTGACCGACCGGATCGTCCGGTCGACGTTGGTGACGGCCTGGCGCTTGGCGACCTCGCCCACGAGCACCTCGCCGTTCTTGCTGAACGCGACGACGGACGGGGTGGTGCGGCCGCCCTCAGCGTTCGCGATGATGGTCGGCTCGCCGCCCTCGAGGACGGAGACGGCCGAGTTGGTGGTACCGAGGTCGATTCCGACCGCACGTGCCATGAGTGATCTCCTTGGTTTCCAGATGTGGCCGTATGCCGCTGAGCTCGCTCTCATGGGCACGCTCAGTCGTGCGCAGGCCGCGTTGATCTGTGTTGGTTCGTCTGTGTTCGCCGCTCAATCTGCTCCCGCTGGCCCCAT
>DASUQN010000323.1:0-6349 GCA_036280515.1 Intrasporangium sp.
TCCGCTTCGCCATGGCGCGGGTGAAGCAGGACATGCGCGACTCGCTCGACGCCGCTGGATTCATCGACAAGGTCGGCCCGGACCTCATCTTCCCGACCCTGCCGACGGCAGTCGCTGCCTACGCCACGTGGTACGAGCACACGCATGGACGCCCGATCGAGGGCTTCCAGGTGCCGCCGGTCCCTCCGCTACCTGACCTGTCCAATGATCGGAAGGAGCGACGGACGGACGCTGGTTAGTCCTCGAGCAATGCCGTCAGGGTTCGGTGGGCGAGCCGCGACATCGGGGGGTTCGTCACCCGGTAGTACGGCAGGCAGCCGCTCGCCTGGGCCAGCGCCCACGCCTTGCCACGGTCCCACTCGGCGTCCCCGACCGCGAGGGCCTCGCGGAATGCTCGCCGAGCCGTCGGGGCGAGGAGGTTCCAGGCCGGCTGGAGGTCAAGCGCTGGGTCAGCGGGGCCGGAGAGCCCGACGTCGATGACAGCCGACAGACGACCGTCCTGCACCAGGAGGTTGTCGGGCATGAGGTCGCCGTGCGTCCACAGATCGGGCGCGCCGTCCCGAGGCGTGAGAACCAACCGCGCCCAGAGCGCCTCGACCTCCGGGACGTCGATCAATCCATGCGACTGACCGAGCCAACGCCTCACGCCGGCGTCATGGTCGGGCAGCCTGCCGCCTCGTCTCTCGCCCGTGAACGTCCGGCCCTCGGTATCGATCTCACGCAATGCGAGAACCACCGTGGCGAGCTGCTCGGCAAAAGGGACGGAGTCCGCCAGGTCGGCCTGCGAAGCCGGAACTCCCGGCAACCATCGGTAGACCGCCCAGGGCAGCGGGTAGCCGTGACCCGGCTCGCCGAACGACGCGGGCTCGGGCGAGCGCACGGGCAGCCGGCCGAGGAGCCGCCGCGCGTTGTCCGCCTCGTCAGTGAGCTCGGCCCACACCGTGTAGGGGTCGTCACCCTGCATCGGGAAGCGCAGGACGAGGTCTTCACCCAGCCGATAGAGCACGTTGACGGTGCCGTTCGACGGGACGCGCGACAGGCTCGCTCCACGCAGGTCCGGTAGCTGCTCGGCGACGAGGGCAGACACCATCTCGTCGGTGAGCTCGAGCTGGTCGTCGTGAAGGCGCACGTGGCCACCCTTGCCGTTCCCACTCAACGTGGCCAATCCTTTTCGCCCTGCGACGCGGACTCCGCCGCCGTGCCGCCCCGATGCCGTGAGACGGTGGGGCCGTGGCAGCCGAGCACCTCGACCAGTCCTCGTGGCCATCCCTGGCCGAGTCGCTGGCGCAGCAGCTCGGTGGGTTGCGCGACGGTCAGTTCGTCACCCTGGAGGCTCCGTCAGGAGCGTTCGTCCAGGCGCGCTCGCTGGGGCCTGGACTCTACCTCGAGTGCGTGGGGTCCACCAGCTTCGGCGGGGGCTACCCGTGGGACGCGGTGGCGGAGGAAGCGCTCGCAGCGTTGGGCTGGACCCGGGAGACGCAGTTCGGCAACGCCGTCTACCGGGCGGACGTCCTGATCGACGCGTCAGCTGCCGCCGCCGGGATCCTGGTGCCCACTCTCCGAGATGTCGCGGGGGTGGCGGACCCAGCCGTCCTCACGGTGTCGATGGGCTGACCTCTGCGCCCGCGGACGTGCGGCGTCAGGAGTGCGGCGTCAGGAGTGCGGCGTCAGGTCGGCGTCGCCGGGCAGGATCGACGCAAGCTGCCGCCACACCTCTGTCGGGGTCGTCGGCACGATGAGCATGGCGTCCGCCTCGCCGCCGAGCGTGAGCAGGCCGGCCTGCGTGTCGAGCACGGCGAGCCGCCGCTGCCCGCTCGGCCACGTCACGTCGGCGACCCAGAATCGCCATTCGCCGCTGTCGATCTGCGCGGCGAGTGCAGGCCAGTCCGGGCCGGCGCCTGCCGCGATGGAGCGGATGGCCTCCAGCCGGACCGCGTCGTCAAGAGACGAGAGGGCATCGAGGATCGCGGCGTCGACGGGCATCGAGGCCTCGGCGAGCCGCGGCCGCAGGCCGAGGCGGGTCAGCCTCGCGACCGTCGTCGGCACGAACTCCGTGCCGACGGTGACGAAGTCGTAGGTGCCATCGCCGACGTCGGCGAGGATGGCTGAGACGACGGACAGCCAGCCCTGGTGGACCCGTACCCCGCGGCCACCGGAGACGATGAGGTCGAGGGTGGCCAACGGTTGGGTCACCGCCGCGAGGCCCGGACTGAGGGAATCGTGCGGCTGGTCACCGTGCACGGCGCCGGCCCGCGTCAGCTCGGCCACTGCGGCAGCCGGGTCAGCCGGCTCGTCGGCCCCGTGCGCAGCGACCTCGGTCGCGCGGCCCACGCCTGTGGCTCCCGCGAGACCGGCGAGCGCCGTGAACGTGTCAGCATCCAGGCGCAGTCTTCGCTGCGCCTCGTCGAAGACCACCGTCATGCCCGAACCTCCGGGGCGTTGGATCGCTCGCCACGGTGCGCGCCGACGCGCAACGATGCGACGACCTCGGCCAGGAGGAAGGAGTGGTGGGCGTAGGTCAACGTGCCGGTCGACGCGGTCAGGGTGACTCCGCGGCCGTCGACGAGGGTCGTCCACTGCTCCATCGTCACGGACTGGTTCTCGGCCGTCGCGTAGGTCGCGAGGCGTCGGCCTCCGGGATGACCCCCGACCGGGAGCTTCTCGAGGTCGAGGAGGACGTAGTCACGCAGCTCCTTGGCCAGGTAGACGTCCGTCCCCTTCTGCCAGTCGGCGAAGCCCATGGCGACGTCGGCGACGGCAAGGACGAGGTTGGCGCGGAACAGTCCCTCCTGCTCGGGCTCGACGACGACGAGCTCGACTCCCGGATACGCGTTTCGGAGCAGCTCCCAGGCCGCCGGCACCGAGATGGTGACGAAGCCGTCCGCGACCGACTCGTGCCGCGGACCGCCGGGGTCGATGAGCGTCATCGCGAGGCCTTTCGGTTGCGCAGTCCCGTGACGCGGTTCTGCAGGGTCGTCGAGGTCTCGGTGCGTGTCCAGCGCGGGGTGTACCAGCGCGGCACCGGCAGGAAGAGCCCACCCCAGATGCTGAGCAGGCCTCCGACGAGGACGAGCGGGACGAAGCCGAGGGCCCCGCGGTTGGCACCGTTGTCGTAGGTCATGAGCGGGCCGGTGGCGATGAGGATGAGGGCGACCCCCGGCAGCCAGAAGAGCACGGCGTTCTCCTGCACCCGGTCACCGACCCACCAGCGGGCGCTCTCGGACCCGCCGAGGCGGGACCAGACGACCGCAGCGAGGAGGACGACTCCGACGGAGGTGATCAGGACGGGCACGTGTCGACCCTATTCGGTGGCTGCACGGCGTCAGTCCCAGAACGTCAGGGCGTCCCCGACGTCGCTCGCGACGTCGCCAACGGCGTCCGCCGCGTCGCCGATCCCGTCTCCGGCCCAGTCAGCGAAGTCGCCCACCGGCCCGACGACCTGGTCGCCGACCCAGCCGCCGACGACTCCACCGACCCAGCCGCCGACGACTCCACCGAGCCCGCCACCGATGAACCCGCCGACGACACCTCCGACGACGGCGCCCACGGGACCGCCGACCGCAGCACCGACGAGGGCTCCGCCTTGCGCGCCGGCCCACGCCCCGGCCCACGAACCTGCTGCGGTCGTCGCCCCCTGCGTCGCCGCCCGGGTGACCCGCTCCGTCGTGCCCATGTTCGGGTCGCTCGCGTCCTTGTTCCACTGGCCGAAGGCCGAGGTGGCGAAGGACACCACGGTCCCGGCGCGACCCGCCCATCGCGCGGCCGTGCCCCACCGGGCCCAGCTGCCTGCCTGGTAGGGGTTGGCGACCCAGTTGCCCGGTCGGTTCATCGACCAGGCCGCGGCCCAGCGCCCGGTCGGCCGCGGCGCGAACCGTCCGTTGACCCGCGGCGCCCAGCGCCCGATGCCGAGGCGCTGCATGTAGCCCGACATCGACCCGAGGCCGAGCATGAGCTGCGCGCCGACGAGTCCCGGCCACGCGAGGAAGCCCGCGGAGTCGTCGGGCATGAGGTTCAGCTGCTTGAGCAGCTTGGTCCAGAACGAGTCCTCAGGTACACCGCCCGAGCCGGCCGAGCCACCGGGCCCCCGGCCACCCGTCAGGGCAACCGGCGTGATCCCGCCGCCCTGGCCGCTGACGCCGCGCTGCGCTGCGGCGTTCGTGGACAGCCGGTCGCCCAGCGTCGTCAGCCGGGTGCCGAAGACGTCGATCTGTGCCTCGATGGCGGGCCACTGCTGGATCAGTGCCTGCAGGGTGCCGCCGCCCCAGTTGTCCTTGAGCGATCCGAGGACGACGCTGACCGACTGACGCATCGCCGCGGTCTCGCGACCGTACTGCCCGAGCAACTGGGCCGACCGGTCGAGTGCGTCGGGATCCGCGCCCTTCTTGTAGATCGCCACCTTCGTCCCCTTTTCGTCCCCGCGACCCTAGCCGTGGCCGACGGGGGACGGCGATGGGGAGAACTCCCCACCGTTCCGCAGGCGTGGACGCAGGGCCATGGTGCTCGTCCGCTGTGGCACAGTGGCGAAGTGAGCGCACCCGACCGCGTCGCCGACACACCGGTGTTCTTCCTCGCTGGTGGGACGGGCATCTCTGCCGAGACGCTGGGCAACCTCATGCTCAACCAGTTCCCCACAGTCCGTTTCCTGCGGCGCAAGATCCCCTTCATCACGACCGTGGAGGTGGCGCGAAAGGTCGTGGCCGAGGTGGACGCCGCCATGACAAGCTCGGTCACGCCACTCGTCTTCTCCACGGTCGCGGACGAGGAGGTCCGCACCGAGCTGCAGAAGACCAAGTGCGCGTTCATCGACCTCTTCGGCTCGCACCTCGACGCGATCGAGCGCGTTCTGCACGTCAACGCCAGCCACATCCGCGCCGGACTGCACGGGCTCGGGGACCTGCGACGCTACGAGCAGCGGATGAAGGCGGTCGAGTTCGCCATGGAGCACGACGACGGCCAGAGCCTGCGGAACCTCGCGCAGGCCGAGCTGATCCTCATCGCCCCATCGCGGTGCGGCAAGACGCCCACCTCGATGTACCTCGCCCTCCAGCACGGCATCAAGGTCGCCAACTACCCCCTCGTCGAGGAGGACTTCCGCTCGAGCGACCTTCCGGGGCCCATCCGCCCCTACGGGGAGCGATGCTTCGGACTCGTCTCCACCGCCGCCCGCCTGAGCCAGGTTCGCGGCGAGCGCCGACCCGGCTCGACCTATGCCTCGCTCGCCCAGTGCAGCTACGAGCTGAGACGGGCGGAGGCCCTCTACCACCAGCACCGCATCCCGTCGATCAACTCGGCGTCGATGTCGGTCGAGGAGATGGCCGCCGTGATCATGCAGACCAGACGAATGAACAACCTCGCCTGAGGGGCGGCCCAGCGACCGTCACCGCCGACGAAAGGACAACCCATGACCGCCAACATCCTCTGGTTCCGCGAGCTCGGCCTTGACGACGTCGAGTCCGTCGGAGGCAAGAACGCGTCCCTCGGTGAGATGGTCCAGCACCTGTCCAGGGCGGGTGTGTCGGTCCCGGACGGTTTCGCGACGACGGCGGACGCCTACCGCCGCTTCCTCGCCAACCACGGCCTCGCCGACCAGATCAACGGCCTGCTCGCCGAGCTGGATGTCGACGACGTCCGGCGCCTGGCGGAGGTCGGCAGGGAGATCCGCGACGCGGTCGAGGCCCAGCAGTTCCCCGCGGACCTCGAGCAGGACATCCGCGGCGCCTACGCCGAGCTCGTCGGCTCGGCCGGTAGCGAGGACGTGAGCTGGGCGGTCCGGTCCAGCGCGACCGCGGAGGACCTGCCCGACGCCTCGTTCGCGGGCCAGCAGGAGACCTTCCTCAACATCAGCGGGATCGACAACATCCTGCACGCCGTCAAGCTCGTCTTCGCCTCCCTCTACAACGACCGGGCGATCGCCTACCGCGTCCACAGCAACTTCGACCACTCGGTCGTTGCGCTCTCGGCGGGCGTCCAGCGGATGGTCCGCTCCGACATCGGCGCCGCCGGCGTCATGTTCACCATCGACACCGAGTCCGGCTTTCCCGACGCCGTCTTCATCACGAGCGCCTACGGTCTCGGCGAAGGCGTCGTCCAGGGTGCGGTCAACCCGGACGAGTACTACGTCTACAAGCCGGCCCTCGCCGCCGGCCGTCCGGGGATCCTCAAGCGCGGTCTCGGCGCCAAGGCGACGAAGATGGTCTACACGCAGGACGCGTCCGTGGGTCGCACGACGGAGTTCGTGCCCGTGGACCTGGCCGACCAGCGCCGCTTCAGCCTCTCCGACGACGAAGTCACCGAGCTCGCCCGCCACGCGGTCAGGATCGAGCAGCACTACGGGCGGCCGATGGACATC
>DASUQN010000324.1:0-2793 GCA_036280515.1 Intrasporangium sp.
CGCGGCACTCGTGCTCAGTGCCTGCACGGCGACAGCCCAACCCACGCCTCCGACGCCATCGGCGGCGACGGCCACCGCCACTGGCGCAGGCACGCCGACCCCGACGACGACGCCGGTCGAGCGCCCCCCGCTCGTCGTCGAGACGCTCTTCGACTTCACCTCACTGGACCCGTCCACGCTCGTTGAGCGCAGCGGTCGCTTCGTGGCCGACGCGGTCTACGAGACGCTGACGACGCTCGATCCGGAGGACCCCACGATGGTTCTTCCAGGCCTCGCGGAGTGGACCATCTCACCCGAGCGCACCTGGCTGACCCTGCGCCTCCGACCCAACGTGCGGTTTTCCGACGGGAGCATCATCACGTCGGACGACGTCATCTACACGCTCTCGCGAGCGCGCGGTCTCGGTGGCGCCGCGGCCGAGCTCCTCGGGCCCATCAGCCTGACGAAGGTCGACAACCGCACCCTCACCGTGACCTCGCCAGACACGAACTTCGCCCTGCCAGCCGTGCTCGCCAACCCGGCCTTCGGCATCCTCAACGCCGACGTCGTCAAGGCCAACGGCGGAGGCGTCAGGCCCGGAGACGCCGCGAGTACGTGGCTGACGTCCCATTCCGCCGGCTCAGGCCCCTATGTCATCGCCCAGGTCGAGGCGGGCCGGTCGATGACGCTCAAGCCGAACCCGAACTGGGCGGGCGAGCGACCGGAGTTCAGCGACGTCATCATCCGCAACGCAACCCCGGTCCGGCAGGCGCAGGACATCGAGAGTGGCGCGGCCGACGTCGTGCTCGACCTGCCCCCCGACCGCGCCGACGCGATGCAGCTGCGGCCGGCTGTCTCGAGCGTCGCGATCACGTCCCAAACCTCCCCCACCATCGCCTTCCTGCTCCTCAATGACGACCAGACGGTGAACGCCTGGACGGGCCACCCCGACTTCGTCACGGCCGTGCGGCTCGGACTCGACGTCCAGGCGATGACCGAGGCGACAGGGGCCGGGGCCACCCCTGCCCTCGGCCTCGTGCCCCGCGGTCTCCCCGGGGCCTTCGAGCCGCCGGTTCCGCCGCCAACCTCGTCGCCAACCTCTTCACCGGCACCCACGCCGGCGCCAACGCGCGGCGCGTCGGCCACGCGGCCGCCCACGACGCCCTCCACGCCGACGCCCTCCACGCCGACGCCCTCCACCCCTGCGCCCACGGGCACAGCGGCACCCATTCCGACTGCGACGCCGACCGCTCCACCGGTCCGCGACGTCGCCGCGGCGAAGGCAGCGCTGGCCCGCTCCGGCTACCGGGGCGCCCCCATCCGCCTCTCCTACGCCAGCGACCGCCCGGTCCACGGCATCGACCTCGGTGTCGTCGCCAAGGCGATCCGCACCCAGCTGGCCCAGATCGGCGTCCGCGTCACCCTCGCCCCGGCCCCGATGACGAAGGCCCTCGCCGACTACGAGCGGGGCACGAACGCCATGGGCCTGTGGAGCTGGACGCCCGAGTACGCCGATGCGGAGGCCGCCTTGGCGTTCGCACCGGGCGGCCACCTGGCGAACCGCGCCCGGTGGGTGCGCGGGGTGAACTTCGCCATGGACGCGCTGACCGCAGAGACCCGCAGGTCCTACGGTGAGGAACGTGCGGGCGCGTTCGCACGGTGGCAGCTCCAGATGGGCGAGTTCGGCCCGTTCGTCCCCCTGTTCCAGCCCGCCGCCCACCGCGCCCACGGCGACCGCGTGACCGAGGTGCCGCTGACGCCGCTCGGCATCATCGACCTCGCCAGCATCCGCTGACGTCATGAAGTGACTGCCCTATGCCGCTGAGCTCGCGCCCGCCCGTCCGTGGCCTCGTGCTCGCGGCCGGGTCCGGCAGCCGGATGGGCCGTCCGAAAGCGCTCATCCGTCCGCGCGGGGACGGCCCCACCCTCGTGGGGCGCGCGGTCGAGGTCCTCGTCCGCGGCGGCTGCGAGGGGGTGACCGTGGTGGTGGGTGCTGCGGCCGACGAGGTGGTGGCGGTGCTGGGCGAGGCCTCGGAGGAGGTCGACATCGTCCGTTGCGAGGACTGGTCCGAGGGCATGGGGGCGTCGCTGCGGGCTGGCCTCACCGCGCTGACCCTCCGGAGCGAGGTCGAGGCGGTCCTGATCGGCTTGGTCGACCTGCCCGACGTAGGCCCCCCCGTGGTGCGCCGCCTGCTGGACGCCCAGAAGTTGTCCACTCGATCGAGCGGGGCGCCCCCTTCCCCGATCGAGTGGACAGGTTCCGCGGCGTGGCGCTCGGAGCTCAGCCGAGCGGCATACGGCGGCGTCCCCGGCCATCCCACCCTCATCGGCCGGGACCACTGGGCGGGGGTCATCAAGGTCGCCCAAGGCGACCGCGGGGCCCGCGACTACTTCCGTGCGCACGAGCACCGACTGGTCGAGTGCGGCGATCTCGCGACGGGGCGTGACGTCGACACACCGGCAGATCTCGACAGGTGAGCGCGCGGGACGTGTCGGGCTGCTGTCCTTCCCCGTTTCGCATTTGTCGGCAATGCTCAGGGCATGGACACCGTTTCTGAGCGTGTCAACGCGCAAGTTCCGGGGCGGCTGCCCGCCGAGACGTTCGCCGCCCCGAGCGACGTCGCTTCCGCGCTCGGTCGCACCGGCTACCTCGCTGACGATGCCCTGGCCACGGTGACCTTCCTCGCCATCCGTCTCGGTCGCCCGATCCTGCTCGAGGGTGAGCCCGGCACCGGCAAGACCGCCCTCGCCGAGGCGCTGGCAGAGTCCCTCGACCTCGAGCTCATCCGGCTCCAGTGCTACGAGGGCATCGAC
>DASUQN010000325.1:0-8795 GCA_036280515.1 Intrasporangium sp.
GTCAGAACGATGCCGCGCTCGAGGACGTCTCCCGCGAGTTCCGGGGGGCAGACGTCCAGAGTGGCCCGCACCACCTCGACGATCTGCAGAATCGGTCCCTCGATGGCGCTGCGGATCTCGGCCGAGCCGACCTCCACGCTCTTGGGCAGCCCAGTGAGGAGATCGCGGCCACGCACGCGCGTCGTGAGCTCCTGTGCCAACGGGAACACCGACCCGACGGCGACCTTGATCATCTCGGCACTGCGCTCACCGAGCAGGAGCGAGTGCTCGGCCTTGAGGTGGCTGATCAGCGCCTCGTCGACCTCGTCGCCCGCGACCCGGATGGTCGCGGAGGTGACGACACCGCCGAGGCTGATGACGGCGACGTCCGTCGTGCCCCCGCCGATGTCGACGACCATGGAGGCGGGCGTCTCGTGGACGGGCAGCCCGGCTCCGATCGCAGCAGCCATGGGCTCCTCGATGAGGTACACCTCCCGCGCGCCACATCGGAGAGCGGCATCCTCGAGCGCCCGGCGCTCGACCCCGGTCACTTCACTCGGCACGGAGAGCACCATCCGAGGGCGGGCCACCCGCGACGTCCGGACCCGGTCGATGAACAGCCGCAGCATGAGCTCCGCCTCGTCCGCATCGGACACGACGCCGTCCCTGAGCGGTCGCACCGCGCGGATGGCGCCCGGCACTCGGCCGAGCATCTCCTTCGCCTGGGTCCCGGCCGCCACGAGCCGACCGGATCGTGCCTCGACGGCTACGACGGACGGCTCGTCGAGCACGATGCCGCGGCCACGGGCGTGGATCACCGTGTTCGCCGTGCCGAGGTCGATCGCCAGGTCACGCCCGAGCGGGCGCAGTCCGGGCATCGGGCTCATACCGGGATTCTGCCCGCCGCTCAGGCCGAGGTGGTGGACCTCGGCGCCAAGCAGCCAGTGGTGTGTCCCCGGCGTTCGTCGCTCGCCGTCGACCCTGCCTCCTGAGCGCCGCCAGCGCCAGGACCGGCCAGCGGCCTCAGAGGTCGGGGAACCAGAGGAGGATCTCTCGCTCGGCCGACTCCGGTGAGTCGGAGCCGTGGACGATGTTCTGCTGGACCTTGAGTCCCCAGTCCCGGCCGAAGTCGCCGCGGATGGTCCCGGGCGCGGCGTCCGTGGGGTTCGTGGCCCCCGCGAGGGACCGGAAGCCCTTGACGCAGTCCTGCCCCTCGATGACCGCAGCGGCGACCGGCCCGGAGCTCATGAACTCGACGAGCGGGTCGTAGAACGGCTTGCCCTCGTGCTCCGCGTAGTGCACGGCGAGCTGCTCGGGGGTGGGCGTCAGGATCGACAGGGCCACGAGCGAGTAGCCCTTGGACTCGATGCGCCGCAGCACCTCCCCAGTGAGCCGGCGCTGGAAACCGTCGGGCTTGACGAGGACGAGGGAGCGTTCGATGGTCACTCGCCCACCCTATCGACGGGCCCGTCCGCGCCTCCGTGCCGATCGGCCTGCGCCTCGTCGATGCGCGAGCCCATGATGAGGAAGGCGACCCACATGGCAAGGAAGATCAGTCCCACGACGAGCATGGCCGAGACGACGAGCGCGCTCGCAAGGGTCAGCACCTGGACGACCCAGCCCAGGGTGACGCCGAAGGGCCGGCGCATCAGTCCCGCGGCGACGATGCTGAGCACGGCGAGGCCGCTGCCGACGATCAGGTAGGTCGTCGAGAGGCCCGAGTCCGGACCCGTCGCCGCGACGGCGCGAGCGACGAGGGCACCGAAGAAGACGCAGATGGACTGGCCGAAGAGCACGGCGGCGAGCATGCGCCTCGTGAACGTGCCGGTTGTTCCGTAGAGGGACAGTCGGTGCATTGCGAGGGTCTCAGGCTCTCAGTAGTTCTGCGTCGTGTCCCACGACCGGATGATGGCCTGCGCCTCGGAGTCGCTCGCGCCGGTCGCCTCCGCATAGAGGGCCATGGCGTCCTCCCGGCGTCCGGCGACGACCAGCTCGCTGATGCGGGCCCGGGCCTCGGAGGTGAGCCGTCCCTCGGACCACGAGGCCGCGGCGTCCCGCACGCCGGGGCCCTGGCCCGGCACGAACCAGGAGTCGATCGCCCGCTTGGCGTCGGCCAGCGGCGCGCCCGTGGCCTCGCGGTAGATCTTGATCGCGTTGATCTTGTGCCCGGCGCTGATCTCGCGGCTCACCTTGGCGCGCACCGCGTCGGTCAGGCCGACGTAGCGCTCCTCCCGGTCCCGCCGGCCGAAGATCCGCCCGTAGAGGACGGCGACGACCACGATGATGGCCAGGATGAGGAAGAGCTTCACCGCGGGGTGCATGGCGGACAGGTTACGTGAGCCCGCGCCGTCGCCAGACACGCGTCCGTATGCCGCTGAGCTCGCTCCCAGCCGCACCCGACCTTCCAGCCCTCCCGCCGCTTGTCATGATCGAGTGAACAGCTTTCGGGGCTGCCGGGCCTCGAATCCTGTTCACTCGATCAGGCTTGGGGCGGGCTCAGGTGTCGGTGACGCCGAGTAGGAGTCGGACCTCGCCCGCGGTGATGACCGAGCCGGTGACGATGACGCCGCCGCCGAGACCCTCCTCCTCGGCCAGGGCGATGGCGCGGTCCAGCGCGTCCGGAAGGTTGCCCTCCACGGTCACCCTCGACTCGCCGAAGATGTCCGTGGCGAGCGCACCGAGCTGCGCGGGCGGCATGGCCCGGGGTGAAGAGCTGCGAGAGATGACGACGTGGTCGAGCCTCGGCTCGAGGGCCTCGAGGATCGCCGCGGCGTCCTTGTCGGCGACGATCCCGACCAGGCCGACGAGCCGCGTGAAGGTGAACGCCTCGTCGAGGGCCGCCACGAGTGCTCGTGCGCCGTGCGGATTGTGGGCGGCGTCGACGAGGACGGTGGGCGAGCGCCGGACGATCTCGAGCCGGCCCGGCGACGTCATCCGGGAGACGGCGGCCGCCAGGACGGCCTGATCCAGAGCCTGCGTTCCACCGCCGACGAGGCTCTCGACGGCGGCTATCGCGGTCGCGAGGTTGCTCGCCTGATGGGCGCCGTGGAGCGGCAGGAACAGGTCCGGGTAGTCGCCGGCCAGGCCACGGATGCTCACCTGCTGCCCGCCCAGGGCGACCTCACGGGCGAGCACGCCGAAGCTGTCACCCTCGAAGCGCAGGTCCGAACCGACCTCCTCGGCTCGCTCGGTGAGCACCGCGGCGACGTCCGGGTCCTGGACGGCGGAGATCGTCACGGAACCGGCCTTGATGATGCCGCTCTTCTCGTGCGCGATGTCGACGATGTCGTCGCCGAGCAGGTGCGTGTGGTCTCGGTCGACCGGCGTGATGACGGCCACCGTGCCGTCCGCGACATTGGTGGCGTCCCACGAGCCGCCCAGACCAACCTCGACGATGGCGACGTCGACCGGTGCGTCGGCGAACGCGGCGAAGGCGATCGCGACGAGCACCTCGAAGAAGTTCATCCGGCGCCCCCCGGATGAGAGCGACCTCGCATCGACCATGTCGATGAGCGGCGCCACGTCGTCGTGGGCCGCGATGAACTTGTCGCGCGGAATCGGTTTGCCGGAGAGGGTGATCCGCTCACGGATGTCGTGCAGATGGGGAGAGGTGAACCGGCCTGTCGACAGTGCGGTCTCCTGCAGGATCGAGTCGATCATCCGACTCGTCGACGTCTTGCCGTTGGTGCCCGTGAGATGGATGACGGGATAGCTGCGCTGCGGGTCGCCGGCGAGCTCCATGACGGCGGCGATCCGCTCGAGCGACGGGCCGACGTCGTTCTCGGGAGCGCGATCGAGGATGGCCTCCTCGATCTCGCGCATCCGCTTCAGCTCCTCGAGGTTGCGCGCGGCCTCGTGCGCGGCCGCGTCCGGCCGACCGCTCACGTGGACTCCCCAACCGGGCCGTCGGACTCCCCAGCCGTCCGGTCGGACGCCCCGTCGGCCGAGCCCAGCTCGCGCTCCATCCAGATCGTGTCCGGCAGCCCGGAGCCGGAGGGCTCGCGGTGGGACTCGACGAAGCCGTGGGCGCGATGGAACCGCTCGGCGTAGCTGTTGCCGTCTGGGTAGGCCACCGTGATCCGGGTGTGTCCAGCTTCGAGAGCCCGTTCGACGACCGCGTCCATCAGGTGCGAGCCGATGCCCTTCCCATGGTGCTCGGGCAGGACGTAGAGCTTCCAGACGACGAAGTCCCCGGTCTGGGTCCCGAAGGCGACCATCCCGATGACGTCACCGGCGAGCTCTGCCACGAGCGTCTGTCCCCGGCGGATCGAAGCGGCGACGACATCAGAGGTCCACCACTTGGCCAGGCCCATCGCGACGTAGTCGAGGCCTGCGATGGGTTCGTAGATGACCGGCCAGGTGCGGTGACCGATCTCGATGACGTCGTTGAGGTCATTGCCCGTGGCCTGACGGATCGTGAAGTCGCCCGCCGGCGACTCCTGGGTGTCGCCGGTGCGTCCTGAACGTGCGTCCATCGTCGTCATGCCTTGTCCACCTTGATGGTCGCGCCGTAGCCATCGCCCACCGATACGGTCGTGCCCCGGCCGTTGGCGAGCGGATGATCCGGTCCCGCCGAGGAGAACTGGGTGGCCAGCGTCTCCGCCACGAGCAGGTCCCGGTGCGTGACGGTGGCCTCGAACACCTCGGGCGTGCCCTGGATCGTCAGGCTGATGCGGTCACTGACGTGCAGGCCGGCATCACGCCGCGCCTGCTGGACGGCGCGCACGAGGTCGCGTGCCACGCCCTCGGTCGCGAGCTCCGGGGTCACCTCGGTGTCGAGCACGATGAAGCCACCTCCCGGAAGCAACGCCGTGGCCACCTTGGCGTCGCCCTGGCCGTCTCCCGCCACGACCGTCTCGAGCGTGTACTCACCCTCGACGAGCTCGAGGCCGCCGGCGGTGACGACGCCCTCGGGCGAGACGGACCAGTCGCCGGACTTGCTGCCACGGATCGCCGTCTGGACGTCCTTGCCCAACCGCGGGCCCGCCGCGCGGGCGTTGACCGCCAACCGCTGGCCCACGCCGAAGTCCGCCTCGGCTGCCGTCGCCACGTCGATGAAGGTGATGTCCTTGATGTTGAGCTCGTCCTGGATGATCGACCGGAACGGCTCGAGCCCACCCGGATCGGGCACGACCACCGTGAGCCCTCCGAGCGGCAGCCGGGCCCGCAGGCCACCCGCCTTGCGCAGGCTGGAGCCGACCGAGCAGACGTCACGGGCCCGGTCCATGGCGAGCACGAGCTCATGGTCTGCCGGAAGCTCCTCGGCGGCCGGATAGTCGGTGAGGTGCACCGACCGCTCCCCGGTCAGGCCGCGCCAGATCTCCTCCGTCATGAGCGGAAGCAGCGGCGCCGTGGCCCGAGTCACCGTGTCGAGCACGGTCCACAGCGTGTCGAAGGCGGCAAGTGACTGCTCCGACTCCCCACCCCAGAAGCGGTCCCGCGAGCGACGGATGTACCAGTTGGTGAGGACGTCGAGGAAGGCCCGCATCGTGTCGCACGCGTCTGCGATCGCGTAGGCGTCGAGCTGGTCGGTCAGGTCCGCCACGAACTCGCGGAGCTTGGCGAGGATGTAGCGGTCGAGGACGTCGGGCGACTCGGTCGACCGCTTCGCCTCGTAACCCGCCCCGCCACGAGCCGTGTTGGCGTAGAGCGAGAAGAAGGACCAGGAGTTCCAGAGCGGGATCATGACCTGGCGGACGCCGTCACGGATCCCCTGCTCGGTCACGACGAGGTTGCCGCCGCGCACGATCGGGCTGCTCATGAGGAACCAGCGCATGGCATCTGCGCCGTCGCGGTCGAAGACCTCGGTCACGTCCGGGTAGTTGCGCAGCGACTTGCTCATCTTCTGTCCGTCGGACCCGAGCACGATCCCGTGGCTGATGCAGGACTGGAAGGCCGGACGGTCGAACAGGGCCGTCGCGAGGATGTGGAGGGTGTAGAACCAGCCGCGCGTCTGGCCGATGTACTCCACGATGAAGTCACCCGGGAAGTGGTGCTCGAACCACTCGGCGTTCTCGAACGGGTAGTGCACCTGGGCGAAGCTCATCGACCCCGAGTCGAACCACACGTCGAGGACGTCCTCGACGCGCCGCATCGTCGACCTCCCCGTCGGGTCATCGGGGTTGGGACGGGTCAGCTCGTCGATGAACGGCCGGTGCAGGTCCGTCACCTCGACGCCGAAATCACGCTCGAGCTCCTCGAACGAGCCATAGACATCGATGCGTGGGTACTCGGGGTTGTCCGACCTCCATACCGGGATCGGGCTGCCCCAGAAGCGGTTTCGCGAGATCGACCAGTCGCGGGCATTGGACAGCCACTTGCCGAACTGGCCGTCCTTGACGTGCTCGGGCGTCCACGCGATCTGCTGGTTGAGCTCGACCATCCGCTCCTTGAACTTGGTCACCTGGACGAACCACGAGGAGACGGCCATGTAGATGAGCGGCTCGCGGCAGCGCCAGCAGTGCGGGTACGTGTGGTCGTAGGTCTCGCGACGCAGCAGGACGGTCCCCTCGGTCGTGCTGCCCATCTCGCCGTCGGCGCGGGTGCGTGCCCTGAGGTGGTCGACGATGTGGGCGTTCGCGTCGAAGACGTGCATCCCCTCGTAGTCCGTGACCGGGTAGGTGAACCGGCCGTCCGGGCTGACCGGCACGACCACGTCGATGTCGAACGCGTCGGTGAGAACCTTGTCCTCCTCGCCGAACGCCGACGCGATGTGCACGAGACCCGTGCCGTCCTCAGTCGTGACGTAGTCCGCCGGCAGGACGACGTGGCCCTTCCGGTGCCCGAGGAAGTAGTCGAAGGGCGGGGTGTACCTGCGCCCGACGAGGTCGCGGCCCTTGAGCCGCTCGACGACCCGGTCGGCTGCGTCCTCGCCGAGCTCCCTGGCGTAGGCCGCAAGCCTCGCTTCCGCGATGACGTACCGCTCGGTCGTGCCGGTGAACTCGGACTCGACGACGACGTAGTCGATGTCCGGGTGGACCGCCATGGCGATGTTGGACGGAACGGTCCATGGCGTCGTCGTCCAGATGAGCGCCAGCTCGCCGGTCTCGAGGCGGTACCCGATCGTGACCGCCGGGTCCTGTCGCATCTGGTAGACGTCATCGTCCATGCGCAGCTCGTGGTTGGACAGCGGGGTCTGGTCGTTCCAGCAGTACGGGAGGACGCGGAAGCCCTCGTAGACCAGACCCTTGTCGTAGAGGGTCTTGAAGGCCCAGATGACCGACTCCATGTAGCCGGGCTCGAGCGTCTTGTAGTCGTTGTCGAAGTCGACCCACCGCGCCTGCCGGGTCACGTAGTCCCGCCACTCCCCGGTGTACTTGAGCACGGACGCACGGCAGGCCTCGTTGAACCGCTCGATGCCGAGGTCGAGGATGTCCTGCTTGGTCTTGAGGCCGAGCTGGCGCTGCGCCTCGAGCTCTGCGGGCAGGCCGTGGGTGTCCCAGCCGAAGCGCCGCTCGACGCGCCGCCCGCGCATCGTCTGGTAACGAGGAACGATGTCCTTGACGTATCCGGTCAGCAGGTGCCCGTAGTGCGGCAGGCCGTTGGCGAAGGGCGGCCCGTCGTAGAAGACGAACTCGTTCGACCCGTTCTCGCCGGGCTCGCGGTTCTCCACCGAGGCGATGAAGGTCCCGTCCTCGTCCCAGTACCTCAGGACCCGCTCCTCGATCTCGGGGAAGCGCGGGTTGGCGGGAACGCCGGCGCGCGCGCCGGACGGGTCGGTGGTGACCTTGGGATACACCATGGGTCGTGGTCTCCTGCTGCTGCGTGGTTGAGGCTGCTCGTGTCCTGCTCGTGCTTCACGAGGACGACGTTCCTCGGAGGATCCGCCGCGGTACCACCCCGCTTGCCGCACGACCGCGCCGGCTCCCGGGAAGCGAGCCCAGCGGCATACGACCACTCTTGTCAAGGCTGTGACGGGCCCACCCGTCCGGTTCTAGTGAGCCCCAGCCAGGCCGGGACCGTTCTTCCGGAGGCTCGCCGCTGATGACGGCTCAGACGCCTGTGCGCCAAAGTCTAGCCTGAGAGCGTGTCCAACTTCCCGTCGAAAGTGCAGTCGCGGGTCGTCACCGACGAGGACGTCAAGCGGACGTATGCCGCTGACGCCGGCCCCGTGCCCAGGGACCCTGCACGCGACGTGGGCTCCGACTACACGGTCGTGCGCGCCCGCGACGTGGCCGACGTGGTTGCGGTGCTCGAGCACGCCGAGGCGACCAGAACACCCGTGGTGCCCCAGGGAGCGCGGACCTCACGCGTCGGCGGGGCGCGGGCGACGGAGGGCTGCATCGTCCTCAACGTCGAGGGACTCGACGGGGTCGAGACGATCGACCCGCTCGAGGGCATCGCCGTCGTCGGGCCCGGGGTCGTCAACGCGGACCTCAAGGCGGCTGCGGCGGCGGCCGGGCTGTTCTACGGCCCGGACCCCGCCTCGACGGCGACGTGCACGATGGGTGGGAACGTCGCCACGAACGCGGGGGGCCTGTGCTGCCTCAAGTACGGCGTCACCGCGGACTGGGTCACCGCGCTCGAGGTCGTGCTGCCCGGCGGCGAGATCATGCGGACCGGGCACCGGACGGCCAAGGGGGTGACGGGCTACGACCTGACCGGCCTGGTCGTCGGCTCCGAGGGGACGCTCGGGGTGGTCACGCGCATCGTGACGCGCCTCGTGCCGGCTCCGGACCCGGCCCTGACGGCACTGGCGACCTTCGCGTCACTCGAGGCGGCGCTCCGTGGGGTCGTCGCGCTTCGGCTCGACCGGCACCGGCCCTCCCTGCTGGAGATCCTCGACCGGGCGAGCGTCGCGGCCGTGCAGGCGTTCG
>DASUQN010000326.1:0-7157 GCA_036280515.1 Intrasporangium sp.
GTCGGCCAGGGCGAAGGCGTCCTCCACGTCACCGACGACCCGGCCGTCCGGGGACACCCAGGCGTCGAGCAGCCCACTGGCCCCGAGCGCTGCTTCCACCGCTGACCGGACCGGCTCCGCTACGTCGTCGTGGAAGTCGACGAGCTGCCAGAACGGTGCACCGCCCGCGGCCTCGAGCTGGGCCCGGTCGCCACGATGCCACGCCGGCGCCACCGGCCGCGGATCCTGCTCCGCGGCGACGGCTTCGCGCTCGACCGTGACCTGACGTCGCTCGGTCTCGGCGGCCGTGAGCCGGGCACGCACCTCGGCGCGACGCTGCTCGATGTCCGACCGGACCGGGGCGACCGCATCATCGACGACGGACGGGAAGACTGCGAGCGCCTCGGCCGTGATCTCGGGCCGCTCCAAGAGCACGGCATCGGGTGCCGCCAACCAGTTGGCGAGCGCCGCGGTGAGGTTCTCGACGATCTCGATCGCGCCGGTCACCGCCTCGTCGTGGCGCGACTGACGAGCCGCACGCGCGGCCTCGGCTCGGCTGCAGTCGTCCTCACGGCGGACCGCCTCAGCGCGAAGGTCCTCGGCCGTGGCTCGCGCCTCGTCGACGACCTTGACCGCGGCCCTGGCCACCCCGACCTGGTCACGCAGCTCCTGCAGCTCGTCGATCACCGGGGCGAGTTCCTCTTGGAGCCGGACCGCGGCCTCGGCCTGCTGCCAACCCAGTTCGGGGGCGACGACGTGCGCCGTGCGAGGCAGGGCACCTGCGACACCGGCGTCCGCGCACTCGGCGCGGGTCGAGCGGGATCGGGCAACCCAATCGGTGGCCAAGGCTGTGAGAGCAGCGCCCGCGTCACTCGCGCGCCGCTGGGAGTCGGCCACGCGCTGCTGCTGCTCGGTGAGGCGACTCCCGGCCCGCTCCGCGACCTGCCGCTTCGTCGACAGGTGCTCCTCGAGGGCGATGAGCCGGGCCTGGGCACGCGCCTCGGGTCCCGCCTTGAGCTGAGCGATCCGCGCCGTGGATTCGGCATGCTCGCTCTCAGCGTGCCGTTGGTGCGCCCGAGCCTCCGCGAGGCGCTCGGCCGTGTCGGCGATGGCGCGCTCGATGCGTTGGACCTCCCGTCGGCAGCGCCGCTCGTCCTCGGCGGCTTCGACCGCAGCAGAGGCCCGCTCCTCGACAACGCCGCAGGCGTACGAGCCGTAGACCTGGAGGAAGGCACCGATGGCTGCGGCGGCGCGCTCCTGACGGTCGATCTGCTCGCCGAACTCCTCGAGCTGGTCGAAGGTGTCGCCGGCCGAGCGGATGGACGTCTCGTCGATCTGCGGCAGGGCCTGCACGAGCTGGTCTGCGAGCCGCTTCGGGTCGATGTCCTCGCCCACTTGAGGCTGACGGAGCCAGTAGAGCAGGCGCAGGAGCTCCTCGTACTGGTCGAGCGGCAGCCCGAACAGCAGCTGGCCGACGTGCTCGCGATAGCGGCGGGTCGAGTTCGGGTCGAAGAAGTGCCCGTCCGACTCGACCTCGGCCCGCAGGCGCTGCTTCGAGAGCGGACCTGCGGCGTCGGCGAGCTCGAGGTCGACGCCTACCCGGCGAGGAGACGTGAAGTACCACGTCGTTGCGGTCCTGGCGGACTCGCTGGCGCGCAGCCCGATCCCACACGTGAGAGTCTCGATGCCGCCATCCGAGCGCGGGCGGGCGAACTCCACCCACAGGTACCCGGTGCGGTTCTGGCCGGAGTAGCCGTCGAGCATGAGCCAGAGCAGGCTCGTGTGGTGCCGCCCTGACGCGGTGATCTTCGCCTTGTCGCCATCGATGACGAAGGGCAGGAGCATCTCGAGCGTCTTGGACTTGCCTGCCCCGTTGGTGCCGCGGAGCAGCAGACGCCCGCCACCGAAGTCGAAGACCTGCTCGTCGTACTGCCAGATGTTGAGGATCCCGCCTCGCCGAAACCGGAAGCGTTCGGAACTCGCCTGGTTCATGCCTCCCCCTCCAGGTCGAAGAGCGACGCCGCGCCGGTGCCAGAGGACTCGGCGAGCTGCGCGATGGGCCGATAACGGCACGCGGCGGCGTGGATCAGCCACGTGTCCGGGTCGTCCTGGGATGCCCGTCGGACCAGCCCCACCGATTCGAGCAGGCGCAGGCTCTCGCCCACGGCCGCGGCCGGGTCCTCACGCTGGTCGCGGCGTAGGCCCGATGACCACTCCGCCACCAGGCGTCGGGCCATTGCGTCGATCCGCTCGCGCCCAACCGGGTGCCACGCGACGACTCGCTCCGATCCGCTCCCGAGGACCTGGGCCGGGGAGGGACCGAGCTCGTCGACGATGGCCTCGAGCAGGAGCAGGGCCAGATGGCTGGTTCGTCCCCGACCGGGGAACTCGACGTCGCTGAGCATCTCGTCCGGATCGAGGGCGAGCGCGCCCTCCGCACGCAGCTCGACGACGAGGCCGAGCTGGTCGAGATACCACTCCCGCTCACGGTTGCGGTTCTTGGCCCACCACTCGGCGTGGTCGGGCTCGAGGTCTGCCGTCGTGAGGACGGGCGACTCGACCAGGCGGCGACGCGTGGCGATCCGGGCGCCACCCGCCGCGGACGACACCTTGGCGGGCGCGAGCAGGTCATCGACCGTGTTCAGGGTGGACAGCGGCGCAGCGACGAGCAGCGTGAGGGCTTCGCGGTGGACGTCGAGGAGGGACGGGGTCCGTTCCTCGGCCCAGTGCTCGAGATCGCCGTCCCGCTCGCTCAGCGCCCCGAACCCCACGAGTGCGGTGAGCGCGGCGTGCAGAGCGCGGCGGTCACCGATCGCATCGAGGTCGACGTCGATCCCCGCCTCGACAGCGGTCGAGCGCACCCCTGCTACGAGCTCGTCGACGAGCAGCTGCGACTTGGTCCTGGTGAGCGCCGCGATCGTCAGCGTCAGCATCGCGTACGCCCGGGGCGTGAACGGTACGGCGGCTCGTCCACGGAGCAGTGGTCGGGAGCCGTCGCGGCCGAGGCCGGTCTTGAACAGCCGAGCGCCGGACGGGTCGACGACGAGCCGGTAGCCGAGCGAGTCGGAGAAGAAGCGGGTCAACGCGATGCGGTGCCGTCGGATGAGCCGCAGGTCGTCGTCGTGGCCGCTGCCGACCGGCATGAGCGGGTGGCGCAGCAGGGCCCGTGCCGCGATGCGACGCTCGTGCGCGTCCTGGGCGTCCTCTGTGGCCGCTGGCCGAACGATCCGGCCCTCGGCCCCGACGTCGACGGTCACGACACCTCCTCCCGGTCGTCAACCGCGTCGTCCACTGTGTCGTACGCGCCGTCATCCTCGACCACCACGGCGCCCCCGCCACGGATCGCACTCGGCTCGACCGCGAGCGAGCGGTCAACGAGGCGCAGCCGCCCGGACGGGCTGGCGACCGTGGTGCCCACCCCGGGTGTGGCGCTGATGCGCAGCACGACATCGTGCCCCGGGACCGGTACGGCGACGTCGTCGCGGAACCCGGCCGACGCTGCGGGACCGGTGGCCATGAGAGCGAGCCCAGCGGCATACAGCTCCATGAGGGCCTCCCTGCCGGCGTCACTCAGCCGTACCCGCTGGAGCCGGCCACGTTGGCTCGCGATCTCGCCGACCGCGCGTCGGCGTGCGGCGTCTGCGCGGGCGTGCTCCTGGAGGCGGCGTGCCTTGGCCTCGGTGAAGTCCTCCGGGCGACCGGACGACCCGGCGATGCGGCGCTGACCCGTGGACCGCAGCATGATCGGCACCTCGGCACGCGGCGCACGGGACCACGACGTCGTCGGTGGGACGGAGGCCTCCGACTCGCTCACCGCGAAGCCGAGGTGCCGGCTCGAGTAGAGACCAAACGCGCTGGCCCAGATGGCGTGGGCAGTGGCGTCGTCCGCCTCGTCGAACCAGCGCGCGAGCCGCAGCAGCTCGGCGTAGCGGCCGTGCTCGCGCTCCGAGCTGGTGACGATCCGACGGAGGTTGACGAGCAGGGAGCGCATCGCCTCCGCGGCGAGGCGCCGCACCCCCTCAGCGTCGCTCGCCCGCGAGTCACCTCCGGTGAACCAGGCGACCAGACCCTCCCAGTCGGAGGGCTCAAGTCCCGGCGCACGTCGAGCCATGCGGCCCTCGAGGTCGATGAGGCGCTGGCCGGCATTGGCTCGAGTGCAGTACGCCTCGATCCTCGGCCGGATCTCGGTGATGACCTCGGCGATCTGCGGTACATGGCGCGCGATCTCGTCCACGAACCGCTGGAGGTAGTCGATCAGGGCCGTCTTGAAGGCCTGGAACTCCCCCCGCTCGAGGTCGAACCGGCTCAGCACCTGCGTGAGGTAGCTGTAGAACTCGCGCGTGCTGTGCACGAGCCGGTCGAACTGGGCGAAGATGGTGCCGATGCGCTGGGCGAGGTCCTGCGGGTCGACGGCGCCGAGGTCGGCCGGCAGGTGGGACAGGTCCCGTAATCCGGCCAGGATCGCACCGAGCATCTCGCTGCTGATCTCGGTCGCCGTCTCCGCGTGGCCGAGCAGCTCGTCGACCTGGCGCTGGACGAACTCGCCCCGCTGGGTCAGCTGGTAGCGGGCCCGGTTGCGGAGGTAGTCCTGCAGGCTGCGGGCCTCCGTCTCTCGTGGGCTGCGGGCGAGGTTGCCGTGCTCGACGAGGTAGGACAGGCGCGCGTCCACGGTGTCCTCGTCGAGGTCGAGGCCCTGTTCGCGAAGTCGCGCCGTGACCTCGGCTGCGGACTGGTCGGACAGCATGCCGGTCAGGCCACCGGTGAACAGGCGCATGATCGCGATGTAGGCGGCGGACTCGTCGTTGACGGCGTAGCGCAGCGCCTCGAGCCGGACCCGGTCGACCCGGGGGCCACGGGGACCACGGGGGTTACCGAACTGCTCGTCTGAGAGCGGCGGGTCCGTCACGCCCGCCAGAGTAGACGGAACTACCGACACCCACGTCGAGTCCGCGCGAAGACCGCGGCGACGAAAAGCCGTCTCCGCGTGAAAGTTCGCACCCCTCATCAGGGGTGCGAACTTTCACACCGGGCCACCATGGCCGATGCCGACCGCCCGGTCAGTGCGCCTCGCGGCTCAGGGTCGATCGGGTCGCGATCGCCGCGAGGCCGAGCGCCCAACCGCTGAGCACCGCTGCCGAGACCCACGGCGAGAGCAGCTGCGAGCCTGCACTGCCCACGCTCGTCAGGGCGAGGGCGCTGCCGGCCGGGAGCCACTTGCCGACCTCGGGGGCGAGGCTCGAGATGATCCCGATCTCGATGATCATGGCCCAGGCGATCCCGCCGACGATGGCAGTCACGGTGTTGCGGGTCAGCGCACCGAGCGCCACGCCGAGCAGCCCGAACAGCGCGGTCGAGACGGTGGCGCCGACCCAGAGCTGGGTCAGGTCGACGGGCAGCGTGTGCACGCCGCGGGAGGCGTACATGAGCGTCGCCTCGACCCACGCCAGCCCGAAGGCCACCGCACCGAGAACTGCACCGAGCCCGAGGGCGGTCGCCAGCTTGGCGACGAGGACCCGAGCGCGCCGCGGCGTCGCGAGGAACGTCGAGACGATAGTGCGGGTCCGGTACTCCGAGGCGACCATGATGACGCCGATGGACAGCATGACCATCGAGGTCAGCGCCGAGACGGAGAGCGCGTGGTTGACGTGGTCGGTCGAGCCGAACGCCGGCCCGCCGGGCGTGATCGGGCCCAGGGTGTTCGTCGCGACCGACAGCGCTCCGAGGAGGGCCGTGATGACGATGGCGACCCAGGCGGCGGGCGTCGTGCGGAGCTTGTGCAGCTCGAGGGAGATGAGGCGGGTCATGACCAGGCCTCCTGTTCTGTGTGGGTGGGGTGGGTGATCGAGTGGAAGACCGACTCGAGGTCGGTGTCGGCGACGAGGTCCGCGAGCGACCCGGCGGCCGCGAGCCGGCCCTGGCTGATGACGATGAGGTCGTCCGCGACGGCCTCGACCTCGCTGAGCAGGTGACTCGAGAGGAGGACCGTGCCCCCGCGGTCGGCGAACGACCGGAGATAGCGACGCATCTCCCGGATGCCGTCGGGGTCGAGCCCGTTGAGCGGCTCGTCGAGGATGAGCACGGACGGGTCGCCGATGACGGCCGAGGCGAGGGCGAGGCGCTGGCGCATGCCGAGCGAGTAGCCCCCGACCCGACGCCGCGCTGCCCCGTCGAGCCCGAACCGGTGCAGCAGCTCGTCCGCCTGGGACGGTGCGACGCCGGCCTGCCGGGCGATGATCCGCAGGTGGTTTCGGGCGGTGCGGTTGGGGTGGAAGCCCTGGTCGAGGACGGCGCCGACGACGCGCGTCGGGTGGGTGAGGTCCCGGTAGCGCCGTCCGTCGATCGTCGCGGAGCCGGACGTCGGCTCGGCCAGGCCGAGCAGGATCCGCAGTGCGGTCGTCTTGCCGGCACCATTGGGGCCGACGAAGGCCGTGACGCGTCCGGGCATCGCGACCGCGGTGAAGCCGTCGAGAGCCGCGACGTCGCCGTAGCGCTTGGTCAGCTCGTGGAAGGAAAGGGTTGACATGTGGGTGGACTCCTTGGTGTGGGTGCCCCGCTTCCGTTGCGTCGCGGGCATGCCAACCACGGTCCGCCCCGACACGTGTAGCCGTCGTCGGCCCGGCGGGCGAACCTCGCCGTCCGCCTGAGGGCCGACGGAGCGGGAGCGAGCTGGGCGGCATACACCTTGCGGCGTACTCCTCGAAGCCGATCCGCGCCTCGACGTGCGCGCCTACCGTTGAGACATGTCCCCGCCCAAGCGACCGCGCGTGCCGCGACTCGACCCGCGCCTGTTCGACGTGCTCGTCGCGGTCAGCCTCTTCGTCGTGCTCGTCCTCTCCTTCCCGGGGCCCTCCACCACCGGGCTGCGGCCGGCTGACGCTGGCGCGTGGGCCCTCGCGGTCGGACTGTCCATGCCGTATGCCGCTCACCGCCGGCTCCCGTGGGTGGCCCTTGTGGTGGCCCTCGGCTCGCTCGTGACCTGGGCGCTCCTGCACTACGCCCCCTACCCGGCTCTCGGCGTGCTCGTGCTGCTCTTCGGTATCACCCTGCACGGGACGAGACGCGGGTCCCTCGTCGCCTTCGGCGCGACGGTGGCCACCCTCGCGGTGTCACTGGCCCTCCAGCCAGAGGGCGCAGTGGTTCTCGCCGACTGGATCGCGAGCCTCCTCGCCGCCTGCGTC
>DASUQN010000327.1:0-7241 GCA_036280515.1 Intrasporangium sp.
TCACCTTGCCCGAGGCGGGCGGCCTCGGCTGTGAGGCGGCGACGACGATGTAGGTCAGCTCTCCCGCAGCCCGGTCCGAGCCCAACGGCCCGATGCCTCCGGTCACGCTGTAGCGCAGCCGACCGAAGTCGATCGGCTCGCCCTCGAGCACCGCGTCGATGCCCTTCGCTACGAGGGTGAGGTCCACGGCCGGGAGCCCGAGGCCAGCAGCTGACCGCTCGAGGCGAGCGTGGTGCCGGGACAGCGCGAACGGCCGTCCCCGGTCGATCTTGGCCGTCTCGAAGACGCCGTCGCCGACCGTGACGGCGTGGTCGAGCGCCGCGATGGAGGGTGCGGTCGGGTCGACGAGGTCACCGTTGACCCAGACGCGAGGAAGTCTGCCGGTCATGGCGTCATGGTGTCACAGTGCCGGCGGCCAGCCCGACCAACCGAGCCGCCTTGAGCTCGGTCTCGGTCCATTCCGCGGCCGGGTCGGAGTGCCACGTGATGCCGGCCCCCGTCCCGAACCGCAACCACCGCCGACCCGCTCCGTCCCGCTCCGCCCAGAACGTCCGGATCCCCACGGCCAGCTCGGCCTCGTCGTTGTCGGCGTCGACCCAGCCGACGGCGCCGCAGTACGGCCCACGGGGCGAGGTCTCGAGGTCCGTGATGGCCGTCATGGCACTCGACTTCGGCGCGCCGGAGACGGATCCCGGCGGGTACGTGGCCGCGAACACGTCGCGCCACGTCGCGCCGTGACGCAGCCGCCCGCTCACCGTGGAGACGAGGTGGACGAGCCCGGGGTGGTCCTCGAAGGCGCAGAGCGCGTCGACCGACACGGTGCCCGGCTCGGAGACGCCGGAGAGGTCGTTGCGCATGAGGTCGACGATCATGATGTTCTCCGCATGGTCCTTCGGCAGCATCTGCTCGCGCGTCGCCGCCGTGCCCTTGATCGGCCTGGTGACGAGCCGGTCCCCGCGACGGGACAGGAAGAGCTCGGGCGAGGCGCTGACGACGTCGACCCCTGCTGTGACGCACCTGACCCGCGCGGCGTGCGGGGCCGGGTTCCCCTGCCGCAGCACCGCGTCGAGCCCATCGAGGTCGGCTGCGTCGTCGATCGGGTGGCTGAGCACTCGACAGACGTTGACCTGGTAGACGGTGCCTGCGGCGATGCGCCGACGGACCTCCTCAACCGCATTGACGTATGCCGCTGAGCCCAGTGAGCTCTCCCAGTGCCGATCGAGCGGTGTCCAGCCAACATCCCGCGTGGCCGGCTCCCCCGGTCGCACCTGGGCGAAACGGATGGCTGTGACCGCACCTTCGAAGGTGGCGATGAGCGCCCAGAAACCCTCGCGGGAGATGGCATCCAAGGCGTCCTCGCCGTACCGGATGTCGATGACCTCGCAAGCGTGGCGGTCGGCGAATCGGGCGTGGTCCACCCGCAGATCGTAGGGCGCCCGTGGCTCAGCCGCGCTCGGCCGCCAGCGCCTTCTCGACGTCCTCGGCCAGGCTCTGCGGCTCTGCCTGGGGCGCGTAGCGACCGATGACGTGCCCGTCCCTGCCGACGAGGAACTTCGTGAAGTTCCACTTGATCCGGTCTCCGAAGAGGCCGCCCTTCTCCGACTTCAGCCACTTCCACACCGGATGCGTGTCGTCGCCGTTGACATCGACCTTGGCCATCATCGGGAAGGTGACGCCGTAGTTCTTCTGGCAGAACTCGCCGATCTCCTCGTTGGTCCCCGGGTCCTGGCCACCGAACTGGTTGCACGGGAAGCCGATGATGGTGAATCCCCGGTCGCGGTAGGTCTCCCAGAGCTGCTCGAGCCCGGCGAACTGCGGCGTGAACCCGCACTCGCTCGCGGTGTTGACGACGAGCACGACGTCGCCGGAGTAGTCGGACAGGGACTGCTCCTGGCCGTCGATGGTCGTGGCGGTGAGGTCGCCTAGAGCTGTCACGAGTCCTCCTGCTGGTGGAAGTGCGTTGGTCTGTGTGGGCGGGAACGGCAGTGGCACCCGGGCCACCCTGCATGGGGAGCAAGCCCAGCGGCATACGGCTTATTCCTCCTCGGGTGGCGGGTCCTTCCCCTCGCGCTCGTCCCGCTCGGCCCACTCGAGGAGGTTGGCGAGGTCGAAGACGGCGTCGTCGATGCCCGCGTGCAGGTCTCCGAGACGGGCGAAGCGGTCCGGCATGGTCGCGATGGTGAAGTCGTCGGGCACGGAGTCGTCGATCTCGTCCCACGCGACGGGCGCCGACACCGTCCCATGCGGATTGCCGCGGACGCTGTAGGCGGCCGCGATGGTGTGGTCGCGCGCGTTCTGGTTGTAGTCGACGAAGAGATCGTGGGGCGAGCGGTCCTTGCGCCACCACGCCGTTGTCACGTCGTCGGGCAGCCGGCGCTCGACCTCCCGCGCGAAGGCGAGCGCGGCGCGCCGTACGTCCTGGAAACCGTGCTCGGGCTTGATCCGGACGTACACGTGCATGCCCCGCCCGCCGGACGTCTTGGGCCACCCCACGGCGCCGAGCTCATCGAGGATCTCGTGCGAGACGTGCGCGGCCCGCCGCACCTTGTCGTAGCCGCACCTTGGCATCGGGTCGAGGTCGATGCGCCACTCGTCGGGCTTCTCGGTGTCCGCGCGGCGGGAGTTCCACGGATGGAACTCGACGGTCGACATCTGGACGGCCCAGATGACGTCGGCCAGGCGCTGGACGCAGAGCTCGTCGGCGTGCAGGCCGTAGCGGGGGAAGTGCAGCCGCACCGTCTCCACCCAGGGAGGCGCCCCGGCGGGAAGGCGTTTCTGGTGGACCTTGTCGCCGTCAACCCCCTTGGGGAACCGGTGGAGCATGCACGGCCGGTCCCGGAGCGCGTTGACGATCCCGGGGCCCACCGACAGGTAGTAGTTGGCCAGGTCCAGCTTGGTCTCGCCGCGCTCGGAGAAGTACACCCGGTCCGGGTTGGTCAGGCGGACGTCGAAACCGTCCACGTCGAGCACCATGGCTGGGGTCTTGCTGGACGCGGCGGCCATGGGCTCACCCTATTCCGGTCCGTGGACGCTACTCATGGTCAGGAAGGTTTCGGGCTGCCGATCCGCACGACCCGTCGTAGTGTCGTCGCACTGACCACCGAGCAGGAGCCACAATGACGTCCCTCCACCGCTTGACCGTGTCCACCCTGGCTGTCGCCCTGGCCGCCCTGATGACCGCGTTGGCCCCCGGCACGGCCACCGCGTCAACGCCCGTGGGCTCGTCGGCCCCCACGTCGACCGCAGCGGCGGCCGTGGCCCGTTCCGTTCCGGCGGTTGCGCCGGCCGGTTCGACCAGTGCCACCGCCGACATGACCGCCGACCTGACCAAGGTCAACTGCTCCAGCATCCGGGAGCTCGGGTCCAGCAGGGTGGTGCGTGACAAGGGCATGAGCGCCTTCACCGTCCGGCAGTACATCGGCTGGTGCTGGGACTCCGGCGGCTCGGCCTGGATGAACTTCTCGTCCGTCTACGTGTGGGCGCAGTACCACGCGCTCGGCTTCGGCTACCGCGCCCAGACCGGCATCGTCGTCGGCGGCGGGGGTGACACGCGGGGCTATGCCGTCGGCGACAACCGGCAGCGCCTGACCTACTCGATCCCGGTGCGCACCGTCAGCTTCTGCACCCAGGGCTGGGGCAAGCTGCTCCGCAGCGGCTCCGAGAGCGCCCAGGGAATCACCTCGCTCGTCTGCTGACGCCGGTCCCACCTGCCGGTCGGACCGGCGCCGAGCAAAATCATCCTCCGGACGTGATGACGGCGCCCGTGCGTGGTGGTTGGCTGACCACATGTGTCGCTGGATGGTGTACTCGGGAGGCCCGATCCTCGCCGAGGACCTCCTGTTCAAGCCCAAGTACTCGCTCATCGAGCAGAGCCTGCACTCACGCATGGGAGCGACAACGACGAACGGCGACGGCTTCGGGATCGGGTGGTACGGCGATCGCGAGGATCCGGCGATCTTCAAGAGTGTGGACCCCGCCTGGAATGACGCGAACCTTCGTGAGCTGACCTCGCAGGTGCGGACGCCACTGATGTTCGCTCATGTGCGCGCGTCGACGGGAACCCCGGTGCAACGCAGCAACTGTCATCCGTTCCGGCACGGCCAGTGGCTGTGGATGCACAACGGGGCGGTCTCCGGCTTCCATGAGCTCAAACGTGACCTGCTGTTCTCCGTGGACCCTTCGCTGTATCCGGACATCGAGGGATCGACCGACTCCGAGGCGCTCTTCTTCCTCGCGCTCACCTTCGGCCTGAAGGCCAACCCTGTCGAAGGGGTGGCGCGGGCCGTCGGCTTCGTCGAGGACCTCGCCGAGCGCCACGGCGTCGCGAACCCCGTCCAGGCGACGATCGCGACGAGCGACGGGAAGTCGGTGTGGGTGTTCCGCTACTCGTCGCAGCACCAGAGCCGAACGCTCTTCCACTCGACGGACGTGACGCAGCTGCGCGAGCTGTATCCAGAGCTGGAGGTGCTTCGGATGTTGGGGGACGAGGCGCGTCTCGTCGTCTCGGAGCCGCTCGGTGATCTCCCGGGCGTTTGGCACGAGGTGCCCGAGTCGTCGTGCGGGATCATCCAGCCGGGTGCCGACGAGATCAGGCCATTCGTCCCGATCAGGCCGGCTCAGGTGGCGTGATCGACTCGTGTTCAGTGCGGGACCCAGCGCCTGACCGGCGAACGACGGCAGGCGCGCAAGCCTACATACCGAGCAGCCGCGCCTTCTGAGCCTGGAACTCCTGCTCCGTCAGGACTCCCGCGGCGCGCAAGTCACCGAGCTGCTTGAGTCGGGCGAGGTCGGCGTCCGGGTCAGGTGCTGGTGTTGGTGTTGGTGCGTACTGCGGTTCGGGCGGGGGTGCGTACTGCGGTTGCGCGTACTGCTGCGCCTCCTGCTGCTCCTGGGCTGCCCAGCGCCCTGCCTGACGGCGCGACACGCGGTTGGACACAGCCGTAGCGGTGCCGGCGACCACGGCTGTCCGTGCCATTCCACCGATGAGTCCCATCATGTGCTCCTCTTCTGGGGCTGGCCGCTCGCTGCCTCTCAGGCGGACTCAGGTGCCCCGGTTCGTGGACGACCGAGCTTGGCTACTCGGATGCGCTCTCCGACGACTCGAGAGCTTCGAGGCGCGCGTGGACCGCGTCGGCGGGAATGCGGCCGCTGGCCACGACCTCGGCACCCGCGCGGCGCATGGCCGACACGAAGGGGCCTGCCCAGGTGTTCTCGTAGACCACGAGCGCGGCGGCGTTACCGGGCCCTACCAACGCGGCAGCCTGTTCGAGGTCTTCCTCGTCCAAGAGATCGGACTCGACACCCTGGAAGAGGGCGAGGTCGAGCGTGCCGTCCCCGTCGAGGTCGCTGATCGCGAGCGCGGTGACGTTCCCCTCGTCGTCTCGAACAATTGCTCTCATGTCGAGGATGCGGATGATCCCGCGGTCGACCAGGTCGACGAGGATCGACATTCCCTCTCCGGTGAGTCGAGCCCCGGGGAACTCCAGGGCGAGATAGTCGATCGGACCGACATCGACGTTGACGCTCATGTCCTGCCTCCTTGACGGCTGGCCGCTCGTACCTCGACATTCGCTGGACGATGTGTCTCGCACATCACCCATCGAGGATGAACGGCGACGACCCGCCACGCCGCAAGGGCAGGACGCTACTGCGGGGCGGTCGAGCCATGACCTGAGCCGGAATCGTCAACTGGCCGTATGGCCGTCACGCCGATACCCAGGGACTCCAGCAGCTCCAGCGTGACGGCCAGGGCGGCGGGGTCCAGCGTGGGGACACTCAGGATCGTTGCTCCCTGGCTGTTACGGCGCTGGAACGGGAGGCTGGCGTCCACGAAGTCCGCAGCCAGCTCACCATCGAGAACAATCTCGTACACAGACACGCCTAACATGCGCAATGCCGCGAAATGGGCTCCGGCGCGGCAACCGCTATCTAGTCTGGAGGCGTCAGGGTCCTAATACATCCGTCGACAGGGATGACATGGTTGGGCCGCGTCAGGCTCGGATGACCACCCCGTCCCCCTCCCCGGGGACCATCGAACGTGCGCGCCTGGCACCGTTGCTGCACAGCCGACCGGTGGTCGTGCTGGCGGGCATGGCGGGCTACGGCAAGTCGACGCTGCTCGGCGCGGTCGCCCCGAAGCTGCAAGATGGTGGCGCAACGTTGTGGCTGACCGTCGACGACTCGGACCGGGACCCCGTGCGCTTGGTCTCCGACCTGATGACCGCCGCGAGCCTGTCCGGCCCGGACGAACTCGGCGCGACCGTGGAGTCGCTGCGAGTTCCAGCCCTGCGAGCCGAACCGCTGACCCTGGTCGACTCGCTCCTCGAGGTGCTCTACGAGGCAGGGGTGCCGCTCACGCTGGTCCTCGACGACGTCCAGCACCTCATCAGGTCGGAAGCGTCGACGCGGGTGATCGACCACGTCCTGCGGTGGGCGCCTGCCAACATGCGCGTCGCGATCGCCGCGCGCGTCGTGCCTCAGCTGCGACTGCAGCGACTTCGGCTCGATGACCGGCTCGTCTACCTCGCCCACGACGAGCTCGCCTTCAGCCCGGAGGAGTCGGCCGAGGCTGTGCGGGCCGCCGGGCTCGACCTCGACCCCGAGATCGTCGACTCCATCCACCGGGCGACTGGAGGTTGGCCGGCCGGCGTGCGGATGGCGATTCTGGCGGCGAGCCAGGACGGCCCACGACCCAATGTCCCGACGTACCTTCGACGTGATCAGGCGTTGGCCGACTATCTGGCCATCGAGGTGCTCGCATCGCTCAGCGATGACGTCAGGAATTTCGTCCTCGACAGCTGCCTGGACGAGCACGTCTGCGCATCGCTCATCGACGACATCAGACAAACGCACAATGCGGAGGTGCTCCTCGAAAAATGCTTGGGGGATGGGCTCTTCCGCTCCCGCGATGACGTCACCGCGAGCGAGGCCTGGTACCACTGGCACCCGCTCTTCGCGGCGCACATGCGCCGACGTCTGATCGCGGACCACCCCGAACGGGCGACCGCGCTTCACGCGGCGGCGGCGGTGTGGTGGACCTCCGTCGACGCGCCGACGGCGATCAGACATGCCGTGGCCGCCGGGGACGGTGAGATGGCCTCGAGGATCTTCGCAGACCGGTGGCTGGAGCTCTTTCTCCAAGGGCGCATCGATGCCGTCCTCGCCTCCGTCGAGCAGTTGCCCCAGACCTCTCCGCACGCCAGCGAGGCGCACCTCGCCAAGGCGCTGATCTTCGTCCAGCG